>JBKHXU010000084.1:0-19650 GCA_046565865.1 Gammaproteobacteria bacterium
CGGCCAAAGAACTCATTTTTCTACCCAGATCATTCTCGCTTCGATCGCGCTGATCTACTTGTTTGCTCATGCCCGGTTATCCAGCATCCTAGCGTTTGTACTAACAGGTTTGTTTGCCGTCGCGCTAACGCTGTCCGGCTCGCGCGCGGCGCTGCTGTATGCCTTAGCAATATTCGTCCTGGCGGCTGTCAGTTATTGGAAAGTCCGCGATGCCATTCATCTGCGCTTCGTGTCGATGAGCGGCCTGCTGTTAGCTTCTTTCCTCCTCGCTCAGTATTTTCTCCCACCGGTTAGCGAGTGGCTGAAGCAAACTTTAACCGAGCTTGGGTTCGAATCAAGCCAGCTCAGTCTGCTGACGGCGTTAGAACGGGATTCGGCTGCAGGGATAGACCTCCGCTTGTCCGAATGGCACAAAGCCTGGTTGATGTTTTCGCAGGCGCCTTTCCTTGGCGTCGGTGTCGGCAATTACGGCTGGTACAGCTTTGTGTACCAGAGTACGCCTGAATTTGCCGCGATAGGGAAAGCAGAGCTTTTTCATCACTCGCATAACCTGTTCACTCAGGTGCTTGCCGAAATGGGTGGAATTGGTTTGTTGTTGTTGATTGCACTCTTGATCGGTTGGGTCAGGCAGTACGCTAAAAGCTGGCTGCAGCCAACGCATTGGTTCATCGGCGCTTGTCTGTTGGTTCTTTTTATTCATAGCAATCTGGAATATCCGCTCTGGTACAGTTATTTCCTCGGCATCGCCGCTGTGCTGCTAGGCTTGGGAGACAGCCGAACGATAAAAATAACGTTCACGCCCTGGCTGGGACAGGTCGCTTCCGGAATAGTGCTTGTTTTGATAGGAGCGATTTTGGGAATCACGTTTACCGGTTACCAGAGATTGGCGAACGTAAACGCGCTTATTCTCGCAACTAATCCGGCGCAGGCCGCGAATGCCTTGCGCCAAGTGGCCGCCAATCCTTTGCTCCGCCCATGGGCAGAGGCAACAATGGCCACACATGGAATCGCGGATAAAAACAAAATCGAAGAACAATTGGCGTTGACAACGCGAGTGATGCTTCACCACCCTGACCCGACTAAAGTGCGTCGCCAAATTCAATATCTGGCATTGGCCGGTCGCACGGACCAAGCCATTGCGCTGCTGCAGCAAGCGGCTATTGCCTATGAGTTCCACCTCCCTTCCTACATTTGCGCTTGGCAATCTCTCCCTGACGCAGAGATACGGCCGATTGTCCAAAAAGCGCAGCAACTTACGAATAAGTCAGTTCGATGTAATAATGGATGATGCGCGAGCGAATTCGCCATGACGCTTCATTCCGGGCCGCAAACTCGTTAGACTAGCGGGCGCTTTGATATTGGGGCGGTAGCTCAGCTGGGAGAGCGCTGCGTTCGCAATGCAGAGGTCGGGAGTTCGATCCTCCTCCGCTCCACCAATTCTTCATCCCTGCCTATCCGTACCCGCGTGCCACCAGGTATTACCACTCGCTTGGACGCGGCTGCCGGCCTCCTAGGGCCGGGTGCTAAGATACCGCCGCGCCCCGGTAGCTCAGTGGATAGAGCAGCCGCCTCCTAAGCGGCAGGTCGCCGGTTCAACTCCGGCCTGGGGCACCAGTTAGGCCGGCGCGGCCGGCGACGATGCGCGAGGGGACTTGCTCGATACCCGTAATCTTGGCTGCAGCCGCGGCGATCGGCCGCTGTTCGGGGGCCTTACGCTTTCCGTTCCGGAAGGTAGCCTACTCCATGTGAAAGGCAGCAATGGCGTCGGTAAGACGACGTTGTTGCGCACGCTTGCGGGCCTGTCGCGGCCGCAGGCCGGCACAGTCCGGTGGCGCGGCACCGCGATTGGTGCGCTTGGCGATGAATATCGCGGCTGCATGACGTACGTGGGCCACCACGACGGCGTGCAGGGCGAACTGAGTGCGGCGGAAAACCTGCGGGCGGTCGCTTGTCTTAATGGCGCCGAACCGCGAACGATCGCCGATGCGCTCGCACAACTTGGTCTACACGCCCTCGGCAGTTTACCCGCGAAATATTTTTCCCAAGGCCAGCGGCGGCGGCTGGCGCTGGCGCGACTGTTGTTGTTGCGCCGACCGTTGTGGATTCTCGACGAGCCGTTTACCGCGCTCGACGCCGCGTCGTGCCGGCTGCTGGAGCGCCTGCTGCGCGAACATTTGGCGGGATCGGGCCTCATCGTGCTGTCATCGCACCAGACATTCGCATTCCCCGAGGCACGCTCGCAACAACTCGATCTGGACGCGCTGCGCGCAACCGCCGGCGACGATGCCGATGTCGCCATACCCTCCCCGGTTCCCGCCGACGCACGATGACATCAGCCGGCCTCGTCCACGGACTTTACTGTGTCTTCAGCCGCGAGCTCACCATCGCCATCCGGCGCAGCGCAGACGTGCTTACGCCGATTGTTTTCTTCGCCATTGTCGTTGCCCTGTTCCCGCTCGGCGTCGGCCCGGAACCGGCGGCACTGCGCGAGATGGGTCCGGCGGTGCTGTGGGTGGCGGCGCTACTCGCCACCATGCTCGCGCTCGGACGACTTTTTTCCAACGACTACCAGGACGGCACGCTGGAACAACTGCTGCTCGCGCCACAACCGCTGCCACTATTGGTTGTGGCCAAGGCCGCAGCGCATTGGGTGTTGACCGGCTTGCCGTTGGTCTTGCTCTCACCGCTGTTCGCGCTGCAATTGCAGCTTCCGAGCGACGTCTGGCCGCCACTCGCGCTGTCTTTGTTGCTCGGCACGCCGATCCTCACCCTCCTCGGCGCCGTCGCCAGCGCGCTGACGCTCGGTCTGCGCGGCGGCGGAGTCCTGGTTTCGCTGTTGGTATTGCCGCTGTATACTCCGGTGCTCATTTTTGGCGCGGGCGCGGTTGCCGCCGCCGCCACGGGTCTCGATACCGAAGCGTATTTTTCCCTCTTGGGGGCATTCCTGGTGTTGGCGTTGAGTTTCGCGCCGTGGGCGACCGCGGCGGCACTGCGCGTGGCGCTCGACTAATATGCATCAGCTCGCATCACCGAAAACGTTTTACCCGCTCGCGGGCAAACTCGTGCCGTGGCTCGCGGCCGCGACCGCGATTCTGCTCGGCATCGGCCTCTATCTCGGCCTCTTCGTCGCGCCGCCCGATTATCAGCAGGGCGAGAGCGTGCGCATCATGTTTATTCACGTACCGGCGGCGTGGATGTCGATGTTCATCTACGTGATGATGGCCGGCGCCGGCGCGGTCGGTCTCATCTGGAACGTAAAGTTGGCCGAGGTGTTCGCGCGCTCGTGCGCGCCGATCGGCGCCTCGTTCACCGCACTCGCGCTCGCCACCGGCTCGCTCTGGGGCAAACCGATGTGGGGCGCGTGGTGGGTGTGGGACGCGCGCATCACGTCGGAATTAATCCTGCTCTTCCTCTACGTCGGCGTGATGGCGCTGCAAGCGAGCATCGACGACGCCAAGCGCGCCGCGCGCGCGGCGGCGATTTTGGCGCTGGTCGGTGTCGCCAACATCCCAATCATCCATTTCTCGGTCGAATGGTGGAACACGCTGCACCAGCCGGCCTCGGTCGGCCGCCTCGGACGCCCGACAATCCACCTCAGCATGCTGATCCCGCTGCTGCTCATGGCCGTCAGCTTTACGTTCTACTTCTTCGCCGTGGTGCTGCTGCGCATGCGCAACGAAATCCTCGAGCGCGAGCGCCACACGCGCTGGGTCGCGGAACTGGTAAAGCGCGAGCCGGTCGCAGGTAGCTGACATGGGCCGCTATGCGTTTTACATCTGGACATCCTACGCCCTGGCCGCGATCGTGCTGGTGGTCAACGTGGTGCTGCCGCTGTGGCAGCGGCGCGGCGTGTTTCAGCGGCTGCGTGAGTTCTATCGACTACGACAGGATCGCGAATGAAACCTCGGCATAAACGTCTCGCCCTCATCGCTACCGGCGTCGTGGGCTTAAGCGTCGCGGCGCTGTTTGTCGCCAACGCGTTTCGCAGCAACCTCGTCTTTTTTTATTCGCCGACCGAAGTGTATTCGGGCAAGGCGCCGGTTGACCGCACGTTCCGCATCGGCGGCATGGTCGAGAACGGCAGCGTCAAGCGCTCACCCGACGGCCTCAAGGTCGAGTTCGTCGTCACCGATCTCAATCAACGGCTGGTCGTGCAATACCAGGGCCTGCTGCCCGACCTCTTCCGCGAGGGCCAAGGTGTCGTGGCGCAGGGCCGATTGCAGGATCGTACTTTCGTCGCGCGCGAGGTGCTGGCCAAGCACGACGAGAACTACATGCCGCCCGAGGCGGCCAAGGCGCTGCAAGGGGCGAATTACAAGCAGCCGTGAAAAAGTTTTTGATCCCGATTGCGTTGTTCGTCGTCCTTGGCGGACTGCTTGCTTACGGGCTTAAGCTCGATCCCCGCAAGATCCCGTCCCCACTCATCGACAAGCCGTTATCGGCGTTTACGCTGCCGGTCTTGAGCGATCCCAAACGCAGCGTCGGTCCCGCCGATCTGCGCGGGCGCGTGTATCTGCTCAACGTCTGGGCGTCGTGGTGCGTCGCCTGTCGCCAGGAACACCCACTGTTGAACGAGCTGGCGAAGACCGGCGAGATCACGATCATCGGCCTCAATTACAAAGACGAGCGCGCCGATGCGCTTGCGTGGCTGAAGGCGCTCGGCAATCCGTATGAGTTGAGTTTGTCGGACCGCGATGGCCGCATCGGCATCGAGCTTGGTGTCTACGGCGTGCCGGAAACGTTTGTGATCGATGCCAACGGCGTGATCCGCTACAAGCACATCGGCCCGCTGACGGTCGATGCGTTGCGCACGATCATTCTGCCCAAGGTCGCGGAACTGCGCGCCAGCGCGCGCTCGTAGCGAGAGCTACTTCTTCGCCTTTATCTCCGCGCGCGCCGCGTCGAGTGCGCGGCGTATCTGCGGCTCGACCTCCGAGTCGGGCGGCAGCATGTGCAGCAGTCGTTCCCAATACGACGCCGCCTGGCGGTACTGCTGATCTTTATACGCGACCAGCCCCAGCACCCACAGCGCACCCGGATAGTTCGGGTCGAGCTGATGCAATCGCTTGAACAACTTCACGGCCTCGGGCGACGGATTGGCCGGGTCTTCGGCGACAAGCATCCCAGCGTAGGCGCCTAAAATCGCAACGTCGTTCGGCGCCAGTTGATAGGCGCGCGCATACGCCTGCTTCGATTCCGCGAAGCGTCCGAGCACTTGGTAAGCGCGCCCGAGGCGCGACCAGCCTTCGGCGTCGTTCGGTTGGTCTTTCAGCCGCTGTTCCAGGCGCGCGACCATTTCTAGCACCATCGGCGGTACCTGCTCCGCCTGCATTGCCGGCTCCGGCGCATCGAGGCGTGCCAGCGTCGCGCCGTGCTGTGCAACGTAGAGCCCGCCCGCAACGAGCGGCAAGACAACGGCGAGACCGATCGCCGCCGTCACCCACGCCGCCTTGGGACCCGCGCCCGGCGCCTGCGTCGCCGTCGCGCCCGCCGCATCGAGCTGCTTCAGCACCGCCGCCAGCTCGGCCTCGATACGCGCGCGCTCATCCGCGAGCACGTTCGTATCGATGTTGCGGTCGCCGGCTTCGATGTCGAGCTCGTTTAGCTGCGCCAACAGGCGCTCGCGCACCTGCGTCAGTTGCGCATGAGTCTCGCGCTGCAGCGCCGATGCCGACGGCGGCGCACGCAGCGGGCGCACCAGCCACCACACCGCGGCCGCGCTCAACAGCAGCGCAAGAACGATCAGGGCGATGACCATCAGTCGTTGTGACGCGCGGCGCGTACGCGCGCGATGTCCTCGGCGGAAAGCGTGGGCGGGGGCGGCATGGGAGCGCGCCGGCGGCGGCGCAGATAGCCAAAGGCCGAGACCGCCAGCGCCAACAACACGATTACCGGGACGACCCACAGCGGGAATCCCGGCCCGCGATACGGCGGCTTCAACAACACGTAGTCACCGTAGCGCGCGACGAAGTAATCGACGATCTCGGCGCGCGATTTGCCCGCCTGCAACTGCTCGCGGATGATGGCGCGCATGTCGCGCGCGAGATCGGCATTGGACTCCGATACCGGTTGGTTCTGGCACACGGCGCAACGCAGGTCCTTGGCGATGTCGAGCATCTGCCGTTCGAGGGGATCTTCGGTCACCGGCGCGGCAAGCGCCGCAGGAATGCCGAGTGCGAATAACAGTACGAGCAGATATCTCATTTCACGGGCATCGCGGCGCCGGCGTCGGCGGTCGCCGGCACTCGCTGGCGGCGACCGCTCAGCGAAAGACCGAGGCCCGCCAGAATAATGCCGCCGCCGAACCAAATGAATTGCACCAACGGATTGACATAGACGTGCACACCCCAGCGTCCGTCACCCACCGGATCGGCGAGCACGACGTAGACGTCGCGCAAGGGCGTCGAGTCGATGCCGGTTTCGGTCATCGGCGATTCCTGCATCGGATAGCGGCGGCGCTCTGGCGTCACCACGCGACCGCTTTTAAGCAACGTCAGGCGCGCCTCGGTGGAAATGTAGTTCGCCTCGCGAAACTCGCGCATGCCTTCGAAACGCAGCGACTCGCCCGCGACCTGCACTACGTCGCCCGGCCCCATGACCACGGCCGCCTCGGAGCGGAACAGCCCCGAACCCACGAGCCCGAGGCTGATGATGACGATGCCGAAATGCACCACCACGCCGCCGTAGTGACGCCGATTGCTGAGCAAGGTCTTGCCGAATGCTCGCAGCAGCGGCTCACTCAGCTGCGCGCGGCGGATGCGTACCGCGCGCGCGTAATCGGTCGCGAGCGCAGCGCCGGCAAACACGGCGAGGCCGACGGCGACCGGCGCGGTCCAATGCCCGCCCAGCCAAAACAGGATCGCGAGCGCAGCGACAAGTCCGGCGATGCCCGGCCACAGCAGGCGCGCACGCAGGCGCTCGATGTTGGCCTTGCGCCACGGCACCAGCGGGCCGATTGCCATCAGCAACAGCACCGCGAGGAAGATCGGCACCATGACCGTATTAAAGTACGGCGCACCGACCGTGATCTTGTCGCCGCTGATGGCGTCGAGCGCCAGCGGATACAGCGTGCCGAGCAGCACGCACGCGCAGGCGACGGTGAAGATCACGTTGTTCCAAACGAACAGCGCCTCGCGCGACAGGAACGAGGTAATCGCCTCCTCCGCCTGCTGATAGCGGCCCTTCCATAAGAAGATACCGAACGAGACGCCGAGCACGATGGTCATGAACGCCAGAATATAGGCGCCGCGCCCCGGATCGACCGCGAACGCATGCACCGACGACAGCACGCCCGAACGCACGAGGAAGGTGCCGAGCAGCGACAGTGAGAACGTGCTGATGACGAGAAAAATATTCCATGCGTGCAGCATGCGCCGCCGATCTTGCACCGTGATCGAATGAATCATCGCCGTGCCGAGCAGCCACGGCATGAACGACGCGTTCTCGACCGGATCCCACGCCCAGTAGCCGCCCCACCCAAGCTCGTAATACGCCCACCAGCCGCCGAGCATGATGCCGGTGGTGAGGAAGCCCCATGCGATCAGCGCCCAACGCCGGATGAGGCCGATCCACAGCTCGCTCTTCCACTGAGTGATGAGCGCCGTCATCGCGAACGCGAATGGCACGGAGAAGCCGACGTAGCCGAGATAAAGCATCGGCGGATGGAACACCATGCCGGGATCCTGCAGCAGCGGATTGAGATCGCGCCCATCCGCCGGCGCCGGCAGCAACCGCTCGAACGGGCTCGACAGAAACAAGATCAAGCCGAAGAAGCCGACGATCAACCAACCTTGCACCGCCAAAATAGTCGGTAGATGTTCCGGATAGTTACGCCGCCCGTGCATCGAAACGATCCAGGTGTACAGCACCAGCACCCAAACCCACAAGTAAAGCGAGCCTTCGTGCCCGCCCCACAGCGCCGCCACCTTGTAGAAAAGCGGCAGTTGCAGATTGGAGTGCGAGGCCACGTAAGCGACGGAAAAATTGCTGGTGACGAACGCATGAATGAGCGCGATCGCGCCGATCGACGTAAGCAGGAATACAACGGGCGCGGCGCTAACGCTCAAGACCCGCCATGCCGGCACCCGGAACACATGGGCCGCCAGCGGCGCCAACGCCTGCACCAGCGCGACCGCAAACGCGAGGTACGCAGCGAAATGACCCAGCTCGACAATATTCGCTGACAAACCGTTCATGAGGATTTATTAAATTACCGATTGCGAAAGCGACATTCGAAGGCACCAAAAGCCGCACGCATTGTAGCGGCGCAACCACGGCGAGTAAAAAAAGAAATTTACTAACAGAATTTGTGGATAAGTATGTGAGCAACAGGAGCCCAACTCGCATCACGGGCTTTGGGTCTCGTACGCCAAATCAGATTGAACAATTTTTGCGCAATAAAGACTTCCCCCGGTTCAAGGCGTTAGCGCCAATGCGCCGGCAAATAAAGCAAAAAACCGACAACCATAAAACGCGCTTGTGGCGCTGTGCACAACCAAGCGCCTATTGGGTACGGCGCAGCAGCACCACGGCGAGCGCCAGGAACAGCAGCAGCGGTACCGATGCCGCGACGAACGGCGGTACCCCATAAATGACGGCCAAGTAGCCGACGCTGCGATGCACCACCACGAACACGAGGCCAAGCAGAATGCCGATAAAAATCCGCTGCGCCAGCCCGCCGCTGCGCGCCGGCTTGAACACGAATGGCGTTGCCAGCAGCACCATGATCGCAGTCGCAAACGGCATCAGGAGTTTTTGCCACAGACTCAGCGAGTAGCGCGCCGTCTCCTGCCCGTTGGCGCGCAGGTGCCGGATATAGCGCAGGAGCTGCTGCATCGACAGCGCCTCCGGACGCACAGCGAACACCGCGACCACATCGGGCGTCAGGGCGGCGCGCCAGGTCAGCTCAGGGGCGTTTTGCACCGTCACCGCCTCGGTGTCGATAATGCTTCGACGCACATCCTGCAGACGCCAGCCGTCGCCGACATAGACCGCGCGGCGCGCCGTCGTGTGCGTACGCAGCTGCGCGTCGGGAGACAACTCCAAGATGCTAACGCCGAGCAGACTTAGATCCGGCAGCACCTCAACGAGATTGACGAACGCCTTGCCGTCGCGCAGCCACACGCCGGTGCCGCCCTGCTGAAATCCGGTCGCCAGCGCCTGCGCGCGTCCGGTCTGCGCCAGGGTTTCGGCGCGCGGCACCACCCATTCGCCGATACCGATCGCCGCGATCACGAACACAACCCCGGTTTTGACCACGGCGCCGACGATACGCAGGCGCGACACGCCGGCCGCGCGCATGGCGATCAGCTCCGAGCTGACGGCGAGCGTGGATAGGCCGAGTAACACCCCGACCAGCACCGCTACCGGAAACAACTCGTAGATTTTGCGCGGCTGGCTCAGCACGACGTAGCGCAACAGCTCGTAGAACCCGAACGTGCCACGACCGTAGTCCGGCAGCACATCGACCAGCACTACAAACATGAACAGCGCGAGCAGCACGCCCATCACCAGTAACGTGCTGAAGATCAGCCGCCGTCCGATATAGCGGTCGAGCAGACTGACGATCACGACGTCACCCGCGGCGGCCGCGTCCACAGCGGGCGGTAGTGCATCCGGCGCGCGAGCCAGAACGCAACCAGCACCGCGAACAGCGCGTGTACCCACCACAACCCGAGCACGGCCGGTACCTGCCCTTTCTTCAGGAACGTCACCCCGAGACCGAGGAGATTGGAGTAGATGAAATACACCAACACCGCGGTAAACAGGTTGGAGAGTCGACCGCGGCGCGCGTCGGTATAGGCGAGCGCGAGCGCGAACGCCGCGAGCACGAACACCAAGATCGGCTTCGACAATCGCCAATGCCATTCGGCGCTGGCGGCGAGCGAGGTCTCGCGCAGCAGCCGCCGCGGCGGCAGCGTCTCTAACGTCGACGGCACGTTGAGCGGCCGCGATTCGAGACGCGCGGTGTAGGTCTCGAACGCCATCAACTGATAGTCGGGCTGGCCCGGGGTGCCGTCGTAGGCCCAGCCGTCGTGCAGGCGCACGAAGCGCTCGCCGGTGCGCGGATCGGTGTACGGCGCGCCGGAGCGCGCGATCAGCACGCGCGGGCGGTCGTTCAGCTTACCGAGGAAAACGTGGCGCAGCGTCCCGTCATCGGCGATGTCTTCGGCGTAGAGGATACGCCCGTCGCCCGCGGATTCGCTGAACGTGCCCGGGGTAATGCCCGCGAACTCGGGGCGCTGCGCGCCGCTGGCCTTGATCACGTCCAGCTCGCGGTTGGCGAGCGGCGTGAGATAGAACGCGGCGACCGCCGTTGCCACCGCCACCACCGCCGCCAATACCATCACCGGCCGCAGCAACTGCAACAACCCGACGCCGCACGCCGCCAGTACCGTCATCTCGTTATCGCGATACCAGCGCGACAACGTCAGGAGCACGCCGAGATAGAAACCGAGCGGCAGCAGCAGGTCGAGCCGCTTTAACGTCTGCCAGCCGAGCAGCGCGAACACGACCTGTTCCGCGAAATCGCCGCGCGCGGCACGCCCGAGGATGGCGGTCAGGCCAAAAAACACGATCACGATCAATAGCACAACCACGATCGCCGCCGTCGCCGTAGAGGCCTCGCGATACAGGGCGCGGTGGATGAGCATCTTAGCGGCTACGCCCGCGGCAGCTTTGGGTACGGCTATGGATTCCTGCTTCCGCGGGAATGACGGCGACAGGGTGGTTCAGCGGCGCCAAACTTTGACAGTCGCCGCGTAAAGGTCGCAAAATGCGCCCGATTGAGCCACGGCGGCAAAAATCGACCGATTTGTCCGTTTTCAGGGCGCGATGTCCTTCCAAGATGTTGAGCGCGAAACGGATTCGGCGCCCGATGCGGCAAAAAATATAACACAATCCCTTCCCGACCAACGCGGAGTTATAACGACCCATCATGGAATATTTGGTAAAGAGCGGGACCCCGGAGAAGCAGCGCAGCCCCTGTCTCGTGGTCGGCGTGTATAGCGGCCGCAAGTTGTCCGAAGCCGCGGCGCAGATCGATGCGGTCGCGGGCGGCGCCATCGCCGCCGTTTTGCGCCGCGGCGATCATCAAGGCAAAACCGGGCAGACGCTGCTGCTGCACCATATCCCCAAGCTCGCGAGCGAGCGCGTGCTGCTGGTCGGTTGCGGCAAGGAGAAAGAATTCAACGATGCGCGCTATCGCGAGGCGACGGCGGCGGCGGTGTCGGCGCTGAAGAATACCGGCGCGACGGAAGCGACCTCGTATCTGACCGAGCTCGACGTCAAAGGCCGCGACATTGCCTGGAAGCTGCGCCAGGCGGTGGAAGTGACGGAGGCCGCGCTTTATCGCTTCGATCAGTTGAAGAGCAAGAAGAACGATGACAACAACAAACGCGCGCTGCGACGCCTGATCCTGGCGGTATCGAAACGCAGCGATCTCGCGGCGGGCGAAAACGCCGTGCGCGAAGGTGTCGCGATCGCGGCCGGCGTCAAGCTCGCCAAGGATCTCGGCAATCTGCCCGGCAACATCTGCACTCCCACCTATCTCGCCGAACAAGCGCTCGATCTCGCGAAGCACTACAGCAAGATCAAGACCACGGTGGTCGAGGAAGCCGAGATGCGTAAGCTCGGCATGGGCGCGCTGCTGTCGGTGGCGCGCGGCAGTCGCCAGCCGCCGAAGCTGATCGTGCTCGAGTATCGCGGGCGCGGCGACGACTCCGCGCCGGTGGTGTTGGTCGGCAAGGGCCTCACGTTCGATGCCGGCGGCATATCGATCAAGCCGGCGGCGAACATGGACGAGATGAAGTACGACATGTGCGGCGGCGCCTCGGTGCTCGGCAGTATCCGCGCGGCGGCGGAGTTGAAGCTGCGCATCAACGTCGTCGGCGTGATCCCGAGCTCGGAAAATCTGCCCGACGGCGACGCCAACAAACCGGGCGACATCGTCACCTCGATGTCGGGACAAACCATCGAAGTGCTCAACACCGACGCCGAGGGCCGTTTGATCTTGTGCGACGCATTGACCTACGTCGCGCGCTTCAAGCCCGCGGTCGTCGTCGACATCGCCACGCTCACCGGCGCCTGCGTCATCGCCCTCGGCAACCAGGCGAGCGGGCTCATGAGCAACAACGACGCGCTCGCGCGCGAGCTGCTCAATGCCGGCAAGTACACCTACGATCGCGCGTGGCAGTTGCCGCTGTGGGACGAATACCAGAAGCAGCTCGACAGCAACTTCGCCGACATGGCCAACATCGGCGGGCGCGAGGCCGGCGCCATCATCGGCGGCTCGTTCCTTGCGCGCTACACCAAGGACTACAAGTGGGCGCACTTGGACATCGCCGGCACCGCCTGGCGGACCGGGCGCGACAAAGGCGCCACCGGGCGTCCGGTACCGTTGCTGACCCAATTCCTCATCAGTCGCGCCGCGGCCGGCGGACAGCCGGAAGCGGCCGCTGCCGACAACGACGTCGCCGCATGACGCGCGTCGATTTTTATCTCGCGAACGGCGACAAGCACCTCGCGGCGTGCAAACTGGTTCACAAGGCGTTCCGTCTCGGGCACCGCATTTACCTGCGCACCCAAGACGCGAGCGAGACCGAACGGCTGGACGAGCTGCTGTGGACCTTCGCCGCCGGCAGCTTCATTCCGCACCGGCGTGACGGCAACGACGCGCGGGTGCCGGTGGTGATCGGTCACGACGCGCCGCCGGAGGCGTTCAACGATGTCATGGTCTCGCTCGCGCACGAGGTGGCCCCGTATTACGACCGGTTTCAGCGCGTGGCCGAGATCGTCGGCGCCGAAGATACCGACAAGCAACGCGCGCGCGAGCGCTTTCGCTTCTATCGCGAGCGCGGTTGCGCACTTGAGACCCACACACTCTAGTCCCATGCCCAACGGTCCGCTCAAGCACAAGCCTCAAAAAAAGCACACGCTTGAGGAAGTGCTGAAGTCGCTGCAGGACCTCATTCGCAACGACCTGATCGAGGCCGAGCGCGTGACGCAGCCGCCGCCGGCACCCACACCGCCGTCCGCGCCACCACCCGCCGACGCATTCGACAACGCGCTCGATACGCTGGACCATCTCATCGATCACGAGCTGATCGAACCGGCCAAACAGGCGCGCGCCCACCCGCCGCCGACGGACGACGACCTGCCGCCGGAGGACACCAATTCGCCCGACGACGACACGCTGATCAACGAATCTCTTGCGGCGGATGAGGCGCTTAGCGCTGCGACCGACGATGGCAGAGATCTTGCACCTCCATGGTCAGCGGCGCCGGAATCGGATGCGCCGCGCGGGGTGCAAGACGCGTTTCCATTCGACGTCGCGCCGGCAGATGCCAGCGCGCCGGAGGAGATCGACGCCGCCCCCGCGCCCGATGCCGCCGAACCCATTGCCGACGCAACGATCGCCGACGTGCCGCCACGCACTAACACCGCCCGGTCCCTGCCGGAAGACGACATCCCCGTGCTGCACGAGGTGGCGCACGAGATTTTGGCCGCGGCACCGACGCTCCCCACGCCCGAACAGGCACGCGACATTGCGATCCACGTCGTCGCCCGCCTGAACATCGAGCTACGCAAGGGCGGCGCACAACCGCTCGATCCGAGTACAATAGACCGCTTACAAAAACTGCTGGGCGAGGCACTGGCCTCGAAGGCGTCCGGCCACTCGTAAACGACGAATGCTGTCATTGCGAGGAGCCGAAGGCGACGAAGCAATCTCCCAACGCATAGACCTTCGGTAGGAGATTGCTTCGCTTCGCTCGCAATGACAGCGTAGTTAGGCTATTAACACCTGTTGGATCACATGCACAGTAAAACCCCCGCCGGCCCCGCCGCGGACGACACCGTTTTGAACAAGTCGTACGACCCGCACGCGATCGAAGCCACGATCTACGCGCGCTGGGAGCGCGCCGGCTATTTTGCGCCGTCGGGCAAGGGCGCGCCCTACTGCATCATGATCCCGCCGCCGAACGTGACCGGCAGCCTGCACATGGGCCACGCGTTCCAGGACACACTCATGGACGCGCTCACGCGCTACCACCGCATGCGCGGCGACAACACACTGTGGCAGGCGGGCACCGACCACGCTGGCATCGCGACACAGATGGTGGTCGAGCGCCAACTGGAACAAGAAGGCATCAAGCGCACCGTGCTCGGGCGCGAGGAATTTTTAAAGCGCGTCTGGAAATGGAAGGAGCAATCCGGCGGCACCATCACGCGCCAGTTGCGGCGCATGGGCGCCTCGCTCGATTGGTCGCGCGAGCGCTTCACCATGGACGAGGGGCTGTCGCGCGCGGTAACCGAAGTATTCGTTCGGCTGCACGAAGAAGGGTTGATCTATCGCGGCAAGCGCCTGGTCAACTGGGACCCGGTGCTGCACACCGCGGTATCCGATCTCGAAGTGGTATCGGAAGAAGAGACCGGCAGTCTTTGGCACATCCGCTATCCGATCGCCGGCTCGAAAGAATATCTCGTGGTCGCGACCACGCGCCCCGAGACCATGCTCGGCGACACCGCGGTCGCGGTGCATCCAGAAGACGAGCGCTACAAACATCTCATCGGCAAACAGGTGGAGCTGCCGCTCACCGGCCGCACCATTCCCGTCATCGCCGATGAGTACGTCGACCGCACCTTTGGCAGCGGCTGCGTCAAGATCACGCCGGCGCACGACTTCAACGACTACGAAGTCGGCAAGCGCCATAAGCTGCCGCTGATTAACATTCTGACACCCGACGCCAAAATCGAGCTGCCGGCATCCGCGTACCATGGCCTCGACCGCTACGCCGCGCGCAAAAAAATTATCGCCGACTTGGAAGCGAAGGGCCTGCTCGACAAAACCGAGCCGCACAAGCTCATGGTGCCGCGCGGCGATCGCACCAACGCCGTCATCGAGCCGTATCTCACTGACCAGTGGTACGTGAAGATCGCCCCGCTCGCCGCGCCCGCGATCAAAGCGGTCGAGGACGGGCGCATCAAGTTCATCCCCGAAAATTGGAACAAGACCTACTTCGAGTGGATGCGCAACATCCAGGACTGGTGCATCTCGCGCCAGCTCTGGTGGGGCCACCGCATTCCGGCGTGGTACGACGACGCGGGTAATATTTTCGTGGCACGCACCGAGGCGGAAGCGAAGGCACAAGCCAAGCAGAAACTCGGGCGTGATGTCGCGCTCAAGCAAGACGACGACGTGCTCGACACCTGGTTCTCATCGGCGCTGTGGCCGTTCTCGACATTGGGCTGGCCGGAGCAGACACCCGCGCTCAAAACGTTTTACCCGACGAGCGTGCTCGTCACCGGCTTCGACATCATTTTCTTCTGGGTCGCGCGAATGGTGATGATGGGCCTCAAGTTCATGGGCGACGTGCCGTTTCGCGAGGTTTACATCCACGGCCTGGTGCGCGACGCGCACGGGCAGAAGATGTCGAAGTCGAAGGGCAATATCCTGGATCCGATCGACCTCATCGACGGCATCGATCTCGAATCGCTGGTGAAGAAACGCACCACCGGGCTGATGCAGCCGCAGATGGCGAAAAAGATCGAACAGGCGACGCGCAAGGAGTTTCCGAATGGCATCCCCGCCTACGGCACCGACGCACTGCGCTTCACCTTCGCCAGCCTCGCGACCCAGGGGCGCGACATCAAGTTCGATCTCGGCCGCATCGAGGGCTATCGCAACTTCTGCAACAAGCTTTGGAACGCGGCGCGCTATGTGTTGATGAACACCGAGGGCCAAGATCTTGCGGGCGACGTGGAATTGAACAGCGTCGATCGCTGGATCGTCAGCCGCCGTAACGAAGTGGCGGCCGCGGTGCAAACCGCGTTCAACGATTACCGCTTGGACCTGGGCAGCCAGGCGCTCTATAGCTTCGTGTGGCACGAGTACTGCGATTGGTATCTCGAACTCTCAAAGGTCGTGCTGACCAACCCAGCCAGCTCGCCCGCCGCGCTGCGCGGCACGCGCCGCACCTTGATCGAAACGCTGGAATGGGCGCTGCGGCTGCTGCACCCGTTCATGCCCTTCATCACCGAAGAAATCTGGCAGCGCGTCGCCCCGCTCGCCGGCAAAACCGGCGCGAGCGTCATGCTCGAACCCTACCCCGTCATGAATGCGGCCGAGACCAATGCCACGGCGGCGGCGGAGATCGGCTGGGTCATGGCCCTGATCACCGCCGTGCGCACCATCCGCGCCGAGCGCGATATCTCGCCCGGCAAACCGCTGCCGCTACTGCTGGCCGAAGGCACCGAGACCGACCGCGTGCTGCTGCCGCGCTATCGGCACTACCTGGCCGCGCTCGCGCGCGCGGAATCGATCGACTGGCTCAAACCCGGCGCCACGGCACCCGAGTCGGCCATGACGCTCGTCGGCCAATTAAAGGTGTTGGTGCCCCTGGGGTCATTTATCGACAAATCGGCCGAACTTGCCCGCCTCGATCGCGAGCTAGAGCGGCTGCGCAAGGAGCTTTCCAAGGCGCGCGCGAAGCTCGACAATGCCGACTTCGTCGCCCGCGCGCCGCAAGCCGTGGTCGCGCAGGAGCAGCAGCGTGTCGCCGAGTTCGAGGCCGCGCTTGCGAAGCTGGCGGAACAGCGTCAGCGCGTCGAGTCGATGGGTTAACAGAAAACCGTCATTGCGAGGAGCGACAGCGACGAAGCAATCTCGCAACGCAGGAGCGCCGGCATGAGATTGCTTCCCGCCGCACTGCGCTCGCGGCAATAGGCTCACTCGCTGGCAATGAGACCGTTTAGTTACGCTCGAAACACGATCAATCGCACTAACCAAGGAGTCGGAATGAAACTGCATCTCACCGTCGGCGTCATCGCCCTCGTTCTCGCCCAGCCACTCGTGGCCGCCGAGGAGACCGCCAAAAAAACGGCGCCGGCCAAGTCAGCGCCCGGCCTGACGACCGAAAAGCAGAAGTTCAGCTACACCGCGGGCCAGCAGGTCGGACAAAACGTCAAGCGCCAGAACATCGATTTCGACGCCAAGGCATTCGCGCTCGGCGTGCAGGACGCTCTGTCCAACGCCAAACCGAAACTGTCGCCGGAACAGATGCGCGCGGTGGTCGAGGGTTATCAGAAGAAGGAGATGGAAAAGCGCGAAGCCGCGGCCAAGAAGAACCAGGAGGCTAGCCAGGCGTTTCTCGCAGCCAACAAGAAAAAAGACGGCGTCACCACGCTACCAAGTGGCATTCAATATAAGGTGCTGCAAAAAGGCAGCGGCAAGCAACCGACGGCGTCCGACACCGTGAGTGTGCACTACCGAGGCACGCTGCCCGACGGCAAGGAATTCGACAGTTCCTACGCGCGCAACGAGCCGGCCATTTTCCAAGTCAGTCAAGTCATCAAGGGTTGGCAGGAAGTCGTGCCGCTAATGAAGGAAGGCGCTAAGTGGAACGTCGTGATCCCGTCCGATCTCGCCTACGGACCGCAAGGCGCCGGCAACGCCATCGGCCCGAATCAGACGCTGGTGTTCGACATCGAATTGATCAAGGTGCACGAGCAGGCACCGGCCGCGGGTGAGGCGGAGAAGAAAGACAAGCCGTAATACGTAGCGCCTGTCCTTGCGCGGAGCGCAGCGACGAAGCGACCGCGAAGCGGTCGTCCCGAGCGATAAGCGAGGGACCTCCTCCCGGCGACTGCTGGGGCAAACAGTGGGGCGATTGCTTTGCTTCGCTTCGCTCGCATTGACAGGGTGAACACGCAACGTTAGCGCACCATTTTTATGAGCCGTCACGGATGACGCTCTCTTCCATTCCCCACATTGTCATCGTCGGCGGCGGCGCCGGCGGGCTGGAGTTGGCCTCGCGCCTCGGGCGCAACTTTTCGCGCGAGCGGGCGCGCATCACGCTCATTGACCAGACCCTCACGCATCTGTGGAAGCCGCTGCTGCACGAGGTCGCCGCCGGTACGCTCGACTCACACGAGGACGATCTCGACTACATCGCGCAGGCGACGTGGCGTAATTTCGAGTTCCGCCTCGGGCGCATGGATGGGCTCGACCGCGCGCGCAAGATCGTGCGCATCGCGCCGACGCTCGACGCGACGGGCGCCGTCGTCATCCCGCCGCGCGAAATCCCGTACGACCTGCTCGTCATCGCCGTCGGTAGCGTGACCAATGATTTTGGCATCGACGGCGTGCGCACGCATTGCGCGTTCCTCGACGATCGCGACGAGGCCGACCGGTTTCAGCACCGCCTGCTCGAAAGCTACATGCGGGCGCAAACACAATCGACCTCGCTCGCTCCCGGTCAGCTCAATGTCGCCATCGTCGGCGCCGGCGCCACCGGCGTCGAGCTTGTGGCCGAACTGCATCACGTGGCGCGGCAACTGGTCGCGTACGGCTTTGACCGCATCGTGCCGGAACGCGACGTGAAGCTGGTGCTGATTGAAGCGCACGCGCGCATTCTCCCCGCGCTGCCGGAACGGCTGAGCGAGGCCGCGGCACAGGCGCTGCGCGGGCTCAACGTAGACGTATTGACCGGCAAGCGCGTCACGCGCGCGACGGCCGATGGCCTGCACACCGCCGACGGCCTGTTCATCCCGGCCGCCATCAAGGTATGGGCCGCGGGCATCAAGGCGCCCGATTTTTTGCGCGACCTCGACGGTCTCGAAACCAACCGCGCCAACCAACTCATGGTAAAGCCGACGCTCGAGACCACGCGCGATCCCGCTATCTTTGCCTTCGGCGACTGCGCCAGCTGCCCGTGCGGCGCCAAGAGCGTGCCGCCGACGGCGCAGGCGGCGCATCAACAGGCATCGCTGCTAGTACGCTCGCTCGCACGCCGGTTGCGCGGCAAGACGCTGCCGAGCTACCGCTATCGCGACTACGGCTCACTCGTGTCGTTGAGCGAATACACCACCGTTGGCAATCTCATGGGCAACCTGATCGGCAATATCCGCGTACAGGGCTTCACCGCACGCGTGCTGTACCGTTCGCTCTACCGCCTGCACCAGCGCGCGCTGTTCGGCACCGTGCGCGCGGGCCTGCTCATGGTCGCCGACTGGCTCACGCGCCCCACGCGCCCGCGGACCAAACTGCATTAACCGGGACTATTGTGGCTGAACTAACGCTGCTCGCCGTGCTCGCCGTCGCGCTCGGTTTATGGTTCGATCACCGCAAGGTTCAGGATCATGCGATCGCCTATTGTCGTCGCGCGTGCGCCGATGCGGGTTTGCAGTTCCTGGACGAGACCGCGGCACTGAGCCGGCTGCGCCTGCGACGCGACGCCGGCGGCACGGTGCGGTTCGAGCGCTGCTTTACGTTCGAATACAGCGGCGCACCCGGGGATCGCGGGCGCGGGTATCTCATCATGCTCGGGCACCGCGCCGATACGTTTGTGATCGAGGGCCGGACGCACTAACGAACGGTTCGCTCGTTACAGCGCCTGCACCCACTGCGCCATGCGCTCGCGCGTCTTCGCGTCCGGCAACCGCCCGCGACCGGCCTGCATGTTGTCCACAAGATGCGCCGGCTTGCGCGTCGCGGGAATGGCGCAGGTCACGGCCGGGTGTGAGATGACGTACTTCAGAAAAAATTGGGCCCAACTCGAGCAATCGAACTCGGCGGCCCACGCGGGCAGCTCGCGCCCGCGTACTTTACCGAAGAGACTCGCCTGCGCGAACGGCCGGTTGACCAACACCGCG
>JBKHXU010000085.1:0-2576 GCA_046565865.1 Gammaproteobacteria bacterium
CGCGAGCGCGTAGATCCAAAGCCGCCACAGCGCGAAGATGCCGGCGGTGGCGATGAGTCCCGTGACGAGCAACGGCGTATCGGCCGCGAACTGCGTCGCCGCCATGCTGATACCGGCCTGCCAGCCCCTGAGCGTGCGCCCGGCGAGAAAGTACTCCTCGAGATTGCGCGATGCCGCACGCCGCGCGCGAAGACCGGCGACGAGGGCGTAGACGATGAATCCGACGATCAGCGCGGCATCGATGGGATGCATTGGTGCGAGCGTATCGCCGCCGAAGCGGCGGCGCACGATAGTGCCAGTGCGGATACTCGCCCCGATAGGCATCGAGGCGGAAACAATGGTGGAGGCGGCGGGAATCGAACCCGCGTCCGCGAGTGTTCCACCGTCCGGTTCTACATGCGTAGTCTGTCTATGATTTAACCCGGCATTCCCCGGCAGACAGGGAAATCGCAAGGCTTAGCCTGCTTGGATTTAGCACCGGCTCAACAGGCACGAGACGGCACGATCCCGTGTAATCGACCTCTCGTTCCGGCCCACGGGCGAAACACTGGGCGAGAGGCTAGCGGGGATTAAGCCGCTAGGGCGTAGTTGTCGTCGTTGGCAACTATGGTTTTGCAGCTGGATTTACGAGGAACTCTGCACCTCGGCATGCCCCGAAGGCTTCACTACCCACGTCGAAGCCGTGTCGCCCCCATATGAGTAGTCGGAAAAAGCCATCACGGCTTTTTTCGACGCACTCGCCGCGGCACATGTGATTCGCCACATCCTGTGGCTCACCCGCCGGGCGCGCTGGCGAAGCGCGCGTCCAATTTCGCTCCCGGCGAAGTTGTCCGCAGCTCGTGCTTGTCCTGATAGTAGGGTCAGGACCGGTTAGAAACAAGGCGCGCGCGCTAGTTCCGTGAAAATAAAGCCAGATGTCAGCGGCTTTTAAGGGCGCGCTCCATCTCGCGCTCGCTCTCGCGCGCCTTGAGGTCGGCGCGTTTGTCATGTTGTTGCTTGCCGCGCGCCAGGCCGACTTCAAGCTTGGCGCGGCCCTTCTTCCAATATAACGACAGCGGCACCAACGTATAGCCGCGGCGCTCGACCGCGCCGATCAACTTATTGATCTCTTCGCGGTGAAGCAGCAGTTTGCGCGCGCGTGTCGGGTCGGGGCGCACGTGGGTGGAGGCGGAGGTTAGCGGCGAGAAATGTGCGCCGACTAAAAATGCCTCGCCGCGCTCGATCATCACGTAACCTTCTTTGAGTTGCGTGCGCCCGGCGCGCAGGCTTTTGACTTCCCAACCCGTCAGTGCCAGGCCGGCCTCATAGCGGGTCTCGATGAAATAGTCGTGCCGCGCCTTCCGATTCTGCGCGATCTGCGCCGAGGCCTTCGTTTCTTTCGGCTTGTTCATGGGCGGCGATCTTACACCAAAGCCGTTGCGCGCCTCTGGCATATAGTAGGTATAGGCCGCGGGTACGTTCCGCGGCTATGCTTGCGGAAAGTACATCGCCCCGCGCCTGGCAAGGCGGGGAACGCAACAAAAAACAGGGGAGTGATGACCAAGTCAGGCCGCATTCGCAAAACCGGCACCGCCCGAATCGCCGCGTCGGACCCGGTCCAAACAACGCCGAACGATCGCTGGTCGAGCGCGTCGATGTTCGTGCTGGCCGGCACCGGCGCCTCCATCGGCTTTACCAATGTCTGGCAGTTGCCGGGGCTCGCCGCGCAGTACGGCGGCGGTGCGTTCGTGCTGGTGTATATCGCATTCGTGGTGTTGTTTGGCGTGCCGCTGCTGATCGCGCAGGTGCTGATCGGGCGCACCGCGCGCACGTCGCCGGTGTATGCGCTGCGACTGTTGGCGCCGCAGCGGCGTCACGCCGCCGCGTGGTCCGCGGTCGGGGGGATGGCGGTGGCGGCGTGTTTTATCGTGTTTTCATATTTGAGCGTTATCGCCGGGTGGATGCTGGCCTATGTCGTGCGTGCGGCGGTTGGGGTCTTTGCCGGCCAGACCGCGGACGGCATGGCGAGCCTTTTTACCGCGCTGGTGCGCGACCCGGAAAAGCAGTTGTTCTGGCATGTCGGATTCATCGGGGTGTGCGCGTTGGTCGTCGCGCGCGGGGTGCGCGCCGGTCTGGAAACGCTGGTACGAATCGCGGTGCCGCTGGTGTTCGCGTTGTTCCTGGTGCTCGTCGGTTACGCGGTGGCGGTCGGAAGCTTCGGCAGCGCACTGCTGCACGTGCTCGAACCGGACTTTGCCAAGTTGTCGTGGACGGCGCTACTGATCGCGGCCGGTCAGGTGTTTTTCAGCCTCGGGTTGGGCTTCGGCATGATGATCATGTACGGCGCGTATGTGCGCGAGGACGTATCCATCCCGCGCGCGGCGCTCACCATCGCCGGGCTCGATACGCTGACCGCCGTGCTCGCCGCGATCGTCGTGTTCGCCGTGTTGTTCGCGGGCAGCGTCGAGCCGGCGTCGGGACCCGGTCTCGTATTCCAAGCTTTGCCGCTGGCGTTCGATCATTTGCCGTACGGGCGCTGGTTCGCGACGGCGCTTTTCCTGATGTTCAGCCTGATCGCGCTGTTGCGCGCGAGTCCG
>JBKHXU010000086.1:0-11979 GCA_046565865.1 Gammaproteobacteria bacterium
GCGTTAAGTAGTTGCGCATGGCGCCGACGTTGGGCGAGATCGACATGTCGTTGTCGTTCAAAATTACGAGCAGATCGGCGTCCATGTCGCCGGCGTTATTCAGCGCCTCGTACGCCATGCCGGCGGAAAGCGCGCCGTCGCCGATGATCGCGACCACGCGCGCGTCGCTCGCCGCGCGCTGGGCGGCCACTGCCATGCCGAGCGCGGCGCTGATCGAGGTGCTGGAGTGGCCGGCGCCGAAGGTGTCGTAGGGGCTTTCGTCACGCCGCAGAAATCCCGAAAGACCGTCTTTCTGTCGTAGGGTGTCGAAGCGTCGGCGGCGGCCGGTCAGCACCTTGTGCGGATACGCCTGATGACCGACGTCCCACACCAGCCGGTCGGCGGGCGTGTCGTACACGTAGTGCAGCGCGATCGCGAGCTCGACGGTGCCGAGGCCCGCGGCCAGGTGGCCGCCGGTTTTGGAAACGGTTTGGATCAGGAACCGGCGGATCTCGGCCGCGAGCAGCGGCAACTCCGCCTCGTCGAGCTTGCGCAGGTCGGTGGGCGTGTCGACGCGATCTAATAATAGATAGGGCGAGTCCGCGGGGCTCATTGCGTGCGCTCGACGATATAGGTGGCGAGGTCGGCCAGGAGCCGGCCATTATCGCCCAACGGCGCCAGGCTTTCGAGCGCGACCGCGTGTAGCTGGCGCGCACGCTCGCGCGCGCCAGCGATGCCGAGCACCGAGGGATAGGTCGGTTTGCCGCGCGCGGCATCGGCGCCGGAGGCTTTGCCGAGGGTCTCGGTTTCGCCTTCGACATCGAGCAGGTCGTCGACGATCTGAAACGCGAGGCCGATCGCCCGACCGTAGTCATCGAGTGCCTGGCGGATCGGCGCCGGCACCGGCTCCGCGGCGATCGCGCCGAGCATCACGGAGGCGTGAATCAACGCCCCGGTCTTGCGCCGGTGCATGTCCTCGAGCGCGGCGGGGCTAAGCGTGCGGCCGACCGCGGCGAGATCGATCGCCTGGCCGCCGGCCATGCCGTGCGAGCCGATGGCGCGCGTGAGCAGGTGCATCATCTCCAGTCGGCGAACATCGTTTTTCGGTTCGGTCAGGATTTCGAATGCCAACGCTTGCAGCGCGTCGCCCGCGAGCACCGCGGTGGCTTCGTCGAACGCCTTGTGGCACGTCGGCTTGCCGCGGCGCAGGTCGTCGTCGTCCATGCACGGCAGATCGTCGTGAATGAGCGAATACGTGTGCACCAGCTCGACCGCGCACGCCGGTGCATCGAGCGCGGCCAAGGGCGCGCCCGACGTCTCGCCGCTTGCGTACACGAGGCAGGCGCGAATGCGTTTGCCGCCGTTGAGCGTTGCGTAGCGCATCGCCTCGTGCAGCCGCGCCAGCGCCGCCTCCGGCGGCGGCAGACAGCGGGCGAGCGCCTGCTCGGCGCGCGCTTGCAGTCGCGAGAGGGTGAGTTCGAATTCGGACAAGGGTCAGGTGCCGGCGCGCGGGTCGCTGCCGTCGTCTTCGTTGTCGTTGAACGGATCGAGTTTGAAGCCGGCGCCGTCGCGCATGAGTTTTTCCACGCGTTGCTCGGCCTGCTTGAGACCCTGTTGGCAGGCGCGCGTCAGTTCCACGCCGCGTTGAAACGAGGCCAGCGCCTCCTCCAAACTCTGCTCGCCTTTCTCCATTTTTTCGACGATGCGTTCGAGCTCGGCCAGCGCCTTCTCAAAGTCGGGCGCAGCGGGTTTGTCGTTGGCGAGTTTCTTGGACACGGGTCTCCGTCGTACGGCGGGCATGCGCGCGGCGTAGGCGTGACGCTAGCGCACGCTCGCGGGGGCGTCAACGCCGCGCAGCGAAACTCGAGGGGGCTTGGGGTAGAATCGAGCACGTTTCCGAACGGCACCGCCGCAATAACAAAATCACCGCCGCCACGATGGAACTTTTGATTATCGTGTTCGCCCCGCTGGTGGGGTCGGTCGTGCCGGCGCTGGCCGGCCGCGTGACGCGGCTCTTGAGCGCGTGGGCGGCGGGGCTCGTGACCGCGGTCGCTTTGGCGTATCTCCTATGGTGCGCACCGGCGGTGTTCGCCGGGGAGACTCTCAGCGTGCGCTGGCCGTGGGTGGGACCGCTCGAGCTCGCGTTTCGCCTCGACGGTCTCGGCCTGTTGTTCGCGCTTTTGATCCTCGGTATCGGGCTCCTCATCATTCTCTATGCGCGCTATTACCTCGCGGCGCGCGATCCCCTTGGCCGCTTCTACATGATGCTGCTGCTGTTCATGGGGTCGATGCTCGGCGTGGTGCTGGCGGATAACCTGCTGCTGCTCGTGGTCTTTTGGGAGCTGACCAGCCTGACGTCATTCCTCCTCATCGGCTACTGGCACACGCAGCCGGAGGCGCGCCAGAGTGCACGCATGGCGTTGGTGGTCACGGGTCTCGGCGGCTTCGCCATGCTCGCCGGCTTCCTGCTGCTCGGGCATGTGGTCGGCAGTTTCGCGCTTGGCGACGTACTCGCCAGCGGCGAGGCGATCCGGGCGAGCCCGCTCTATGCCCCGTTACTGATTTTGATTCTGCTCGGGGCGTTTACCAAGTCGGCGCAGTTCCCATTTCATTTCTGGCTGCCGGCGGCGATGGCGGCGCCGACGCCGGTCAGCGCGTATCTGCACTCGGCCACGATGGTGAAGGCGGGGGTGTTCCTGTTGGCGCGGCTGCATCCGGCGCTCGCGGGGAGCGACCTCTGGCTGTATCTGGTCGGCGGCGCCGGCTTGTTTACCTTGCTGTTCGCCGCGTATTCGGCGTTGTTCAAGCACGACATCAAAGGCCTGCTCGCCTATTCGACCGTGAGTCACCTGGGACTGATCACGCTGCTGTTCGGGTTGGGCACGCGGCTCGGCGTCGTGGCCGGCGTGTTCCATATCTTGAACCACGCGATCTTCAAGGCGTCGCTGTTCATGGCCGCCGGTATCATCGATCACGAGGTCGGCACACGCGACATGCGGCGCATGCACGGCCTCTATCGCTACCTGCCGCATACCGCGGCACTCGCGATCGTCGCGGCCGGTGCTATGGCCGGTGTACCACTGGTCAACGGGTTCCTGAGCAAGGAGATGTTTTTCGCCGAGACGCTGCACCTCCAGGCGCTCGGCGATTGGAGCTGGCTGGTGCCGGTTGCGGCGACGTTGTCCGGCGTGTTCGCCGTCGCGTATTCGGCGCGCTTCATCCACGACGTGTTCTTCACCAAGGGGTCGATGGCGCTGTCCCATGTGCCGCACGAGCCGCCGCGGTGGATGAAGATCCCGGTCGAGATCCTGGTCGCGCTATGTCTGCTGGTCGGTCTGGTGCCGGCGGTGATGATCGGCCCGCTGCTTTCGACCGCGGCGCGCGCGGTGCTGCAAGGCGAGCTTCCGGCGTATAGCCTGGCGCTGTGGCATGGGTTCGGCATGCCGTTGCTCATGAGCGTCGTGGCCATTGCCGGCGGCGTGCTGCTTTACAGTGTGCGTCGCTATCTCTTCTATCTGCACAACCAGGTGTTGCCGCCATTGCGCGCGGCGCCGCTGTACGAGCGCGCGCTCGCCGGCCTGGTCGCGGCGGCAGCGCGCCTCACCGGCTGGCTGCAAAACGGCTCGCTGCAGCGCTACCTCGCGTGGTTCTTCGGCGCGGCACTGGTGCTCGGCGCCGCGCCGTTCGTACAGCACCCGTTCGTTCCCGGCTCGCTGCCGCTGTCCCCGGTCGACGGCGTGAGCCTGGTGGTGGCAGGGATCCTGATAGCCGCGGCGTTCGCCACCCTGTCGCAACACCGAACGCGCGTCACGGCGCTGGTGGCGCTCGGCGTGGTCGGTCTGACCGTGGCGCTCGCGTTCGTGCGATTTTCCGCGCCGGATCTGGCGCTGACACAGCTGTCGGTCGAGTTCGTCACGACCATCTTGCAGTTGTCGGCGCTTTACTTTCTGCCCGCGCTGGCACCGGCCGAGTCGACCGTCGGCCGTCGCGCGCGCGATGCGCTGCTCGCGGTCATGGTCGGCGTCGGCGTGACGCTTGCCGTATGGTCGGTGCTGACGCGCCCGCAGCAAACCATTGCCGGTTTTTACGCGGAGCAGAGCGTCCCGGGCGGCGGCGGCGCCAACATCGTGAACGTTATTCTGGTCGACTTCCGCGGGTTCGATACGCTCGGCGAGATCACGGTGCTCGCGATCGCGGCGCTCGGTATATATGGAATGATCCACGCGTTGCGCGTGCCGCACCGGGCGACGTCCGACGACGGCCGCCCATGGGCGACCGACGTTCACCCGCTGATCCTGTCGATGGCGACGCGGCCGCTGTTGCCGCTGGCGTTGCTGGTGTCGCTGTATCTGCTGCTGCGCGGGCACAACAACCCGGGCGGCGGGTTCATCGCCGGTTTAGTAACCAGCGTCGCGCTGATCATGCAGTACTTCGCGAGCGGGGTGCGCTGGACCGAGCAGCGCATGCAACTCAAGTATCCCGCCATCATCGGCGCCGGACTCTTGCTGGGGGGCGCCACCGGGCTCGGCAGCTGGCTGTACGGCGCGCCGTTTCTCACGAGCGCGCACGGGCCGTTGCATGTGCCGCTGTTCGGCGAAATCGAGCTTGCGAGCGCGATGCTGTTCGATTTCGGCGTGTACCTGACCGTCGTCGGCGCCGTCATGCTCATGCTCGAACGCCTGGGCCGGGTGCATGTCTCGCCGGCCGCCACCGCATGATGCACGGGGTGCACACATGGAACTGGTAGTCGCCATCGCGATCGGTGTGCTCGCCGGCTGCGGCGTGTATCTCATGCTGCGCGCGCGCACATTCTCGGTGGCGCTCGGGCTCGCGCTGCTGTCGCACGCGGTGAACCTGTTCATCTTCGTCATGGGTCGTTTGCGCACCGGCGAGCCGCCCATCGTCGGTGTGGCGGCGGCCTATGCCGATCCGTTGCCGCAGGCGCTGGTGTTGACCGCGATCGTCATCGGGTTCGGCATGACGGCGTTCGTGCTGGTGCTGGCGTTGCGCGCCTACCTCGCGCTCGGCACCGACCATGTCGATGGGTCGGGGCGGGAGCCGCCGGCATGAGCCATCTCATTATCGTTCCGGTGCTGTTGCCGTTCCTCACCGCGGTGTTGCTGCTGCTCGCGGCGCGCGCGCCGCTTGCCGCGGTACGGACGCTGTCCGTGACCGCGGTTGCGACCCTGGTCGGCGTTGGCGTGTGGCTGGCATACGCGGCCGCCGACGGTGCGTACCAGGTGTACGCGCTCGGACAGTGGCCGGCGCCGTTTGGCATCGTGCTGGTGTTGGATCGCTTGAGCGCGCTGATGCTGCTGCTCACCGCGGTGCTGGCGCTGGCGAGCCTGCTGTATGCGCTGCGGGGCAGCGACAAGAATGGGAGCTACTTCCATGCGCTGTTCCATTTGCAGCTCATGGGCCTGAACGGCGCGTTTCTCACCGGCGACATCTTCAACCTGTTCGTCTTCTTCGAAGTGCTGTTGATCGCGTCCTACGGCCTGCTACTGCATGGCGGCAGCGCCGAGCGGCTGCGCAGCGGGTTCCACTACGTGACCTTCAACCTCGCCGCGTCCGCCTTGTTCCTGATCGCGGTGGCGCTGCTGTACGGCTTGCTCGGGACGCTCAACATGGCCGACCTCGCGCGCGCGGTGCGCGCGGCGCAACCGCAGGACGCCGCGTGGATACGCGCCGGCGCGCTGCTGCTGCTGGTGGTGTTCGGCGCCAAGGCGGCGCTGCTGCCGTTGTACTTCTGGCTGCCGCCGGCCTATGGCGCCGCCGCGGCACCGGTGGCGGCGTTGTTCGCGATCATGACGAAGGTCGGCGTGTACGCCATCGCGCGCGTGTACACGCTGGTGTTCGGCGCCGACGCCGGCGTCGGTGAGCAGGTAGCGGAGCCATGGCTGCTGCCGGTGGCGTTGCTCACCGCGATCGTCGGCAGTGCCGGCGCGCTAGCGGCGCGCGGCCTGCGCGAGATGGTGGCGTATCTGCTGGTGGCCTCGATCGGCACCATGCTGGCCGGCATCGGGCTGTTCAGCGTCAGCGGCGTCGCCGCCGGCCTTTATTACATGGTCCACAGCACCCTGGTTGCGGGTGGTCTGTTTCTGGTGGCTGACCTGATCGCGGGTCAGCGCGGCGCGGATGGCGATCGCTTGGTGCCGGCGGCCGCGGTCCCGCAGGCGGCGCTGCTCGGTGTGCTGTTTCTGGTCGGTGGAATTGCCGTGGCCGGGCTGCCGCCATCGAGCGGCTTCATCGGAAAATTGCTGGTGTTGCAGGCGGCGCCGCTCACCGCGTTGGGCTATTCGGTGTGGGCGGTGGTGCTGGCGACCGGCTTGCTCGGGCTGCTTGTCGTGGCACGCGCCGGCAGCGTCGTGTTCTGGAACGTCACGCCCACGGCCGCCCGCACGCGCGCGCAGGCGCTGGAGTACCTGCCCGCGGTGCTGCTGCTTGGTGCCACAGTAGTGCTGGCCGTGGCGGCCGAACCGGTGCGGGCCTACGCCGAGGCGACGGCGCGGCAGTTGCTGCGACCGGATGCGTATATCGCGGCCGTGCTCGGCCCGCGATCGGAGGTACCGTGATGCGCGCGCTGTGGCCGCATCCGCTGCTCAGCGCCGTGCTCGCACTGACGTGGCTGCTGCTGACGCACGACTACACGCCGATCAATCTGGCCGCAGCCGTGCTGATTGCGTGGATACTGCCGCGCGCCACCCGGTCGTTGTGGCCGGACCGCCCGCGCATTCATCGGCCGCTGGTGTTGGCGCGGTTGTTGTTGCGGGTGTTATACGACATCGCCATCGCGAATCTGATCGTGGCGCGCCTCATTCTGGGGCCGGTGGCGCGATTGCGCCCGGCCTTCGTGCGGCTGCCGTTGGCGCTGACCGATCCGTACGTCATCACGATGCTCGCGAACATCATCTCGCTCACGCCGGGCACGGTGTCGGTGGATGTCAGCGACGATCGTACGGAGCTCTTGATCCATACGCTCGACCTGCACGACGAGCGCGAGTTGGTGGAGGAGATCAAGGCGCGCTACGAGACCCCGCTCAAGGAGGCATTCGGATGCTGACGATTGCGCTGCCGATCGCGTTCGCGTTGTTGAGCGCGGCACTCGTACTGAATTTGTGGCGCGCCCTGCGCGGGCCGGAACTGCCCGATCGGATCGTGGCGCTCGATACCCTCTACATCAACACGGTGGCGTTGCTCATGCTGGACGGTATCTGGCTCGGCAGCGATATCTATTTCGAGGCGGCGCTGTTGATCGCGATGCTTGGGTTCGTCGGCACGGTGGCGTTGTGCAAACACGTACTGCGCGGAGACATCATCGAATGAACGTGGACGTGCTGGAAGTGCTCGTATCGCTCTTTATCCTGGTCGGCGCCGCGTTTGCCTTCATCGGCTCGCTCGGGCTTGCGCGTCTCCCGGACTTTTATATGCGCCTGCATGGCCCGACCAAGGCCACGACGCTTGGCGTTGGCGCGATACTAATGGCCTCGATGCTGTATTTTTACGATCGTGGCGAGGGCTTGAGCCTGCACGAGCTGGCGATCGCCGGCTTCCTGTTCATCACGGCCCCCGTTAGCGCGCACCTGCTCTCGAAGGCGGCCAGGCATATGCGAATAACGCATCGGTCGCGGCCGCCCGACGGCTGAGCGGGATCGCCACTTCCGTAGCTGCCGGCAGGAGGGCTGACTTGCGGCCGCGCCGCGACGCAGCCGCCCCGTTGACCAATACGGGGCGCTGAATTCCGCCGACGCCTTAGCTCGCCCGCTTCTCCGCCATGCGCATCGGTTGCGCGTGCGCCACGGTTTCGCCTTCTTTGGCGACAGTCTGGCGCTTCACGACATCCTCGAGCGTGATGCCCTTAAGAAAGTCTTGGAACACCTTGCTCAAGTCGTTCCACATCTCCGCGGTCTGGCCGTTCTGGCCGAATGCCGGGCGTGCCGAGGGCTCGACCGCCTGCGGTCCGTCGACGGCGGCGACGATGTCGGCCAGGCTGATGTCGCTCGCCGGCCGGGTCAGGATGTAACCGCCGCCCGGGCCGCGCACGCCTTGCACCAACCCGCCGCGGCGCAGATAGGCGAACAACTGCTCGAGGTACGACACCGAAATGCCTTGCTCTTCGGAAAGATCGGCCACATTGAGCGGGCCCTCTTTATAGTGCAGGGCGAGGCTTAGGGTGGCGGTGACCGCGGACTGTGCCTTGGTGGACATTCTCATGGGACTACTCCTTTTAGTTTGCCGAGGTCGCCCGAATGCGGCGACGCGTTGGTGGTATGGGTACGACGCGGGCGACAGCAACTTCCGCTGTCCCTGCCGTGCCCGCTAATACCGGAGCCGGCCGTTGGCGGTCGTCCCCGGGATTTCTGTCCGGTGCCGTGGTTGCGTCGGAATCCAACAACAACGTCACCAGTGTTCGAAACGTATCGAGATCGTAGCGGTGCACGACCAGACCGAGTCCTGCGGTCGTGTTACGTGCCACCGTCGCCGGAATCCGGTACACGCGCGTGCCGGTCGCGCTTTGCCGCATCAGCACCAGTTCCAGTTGCGACCGCGGTGGCGGTGTGGCGCCGGTTTCGACATACAGTCCGCTGACGCTCGCGTTCGCAATGCGTCCGCGCGCGAGCCCCGCAGGTTGGTGGTCGATAACCACATCGACCGTCAATGACTTTCGCGTTGCCCAACGTCGTTCCGCCTGCATTTCCTCTCCTTGATCGAGGTTTTGCCTAAGCGACAAAACCGAGCCCTGCGCGTGCGTGCGCGCCGTTTCCGTGAACTTAAGGGAACAATCGCCGGGCCAAACTTACGCAGCGACGGGGGTTTTTATACTAGAACCGGAAACTGCGAGGTATTGGGATATATACCAGACTTAGTCAGGGTTTTTCCCTAAGGCGCTTCGGCTCAGGGTTTCGCCGGCGCCGGTCTCGGGAGCCCTCGTTTCACCGCCGTCGCGGTGGATTGCGGGGTGCGGGGCACGGAGAAGACGCGGGGACGATTGTTGCTCAAGTCGCAAGAGTAGCGCGGAAAGCGTCTTGGGATCGTACTGAAGAAAGATCAACCCGACCCCCTGTGGCGTTGCGCGCGAAACCGCCGTCGCAAAGCGGTGAATCTGGGCTGTGCCGTCGTGGTGCGCGGTAAACACCATCTCAACGCGCGTGTTCGGGGGCAGTGTTGCGGGTATCCGCACGAACGCGCCGCCGCTGCTTAGGTTACGCAGGCGCCCGCGCAGCCGCCAGCTTGGGCGACAGTAGAGTGTGACGCCGATATCGACTGCAACGCGCCGCCCCCACCGATGTTCCATGGCCATGGGGTTTCCTCCTCCTTGCTCCAGCGCAACGCCGGACCGCAACGGCAACGAGAGCGGCGATTCTACTCTTCTCGCAGTATGGTGCCAGCGCAAAATGGCGGCGCGTGACCCCATGTTTACTCGGTTTGAGACATTCGGGCGTCGGGCACCGTATGCCGCGACAGTGAACCGGCTTAACCGCCGCGCTAGAATCGGATGAAACATAGTGGCGAGCGAACGATATGGATCAGGCGTTATTGCGACGGCTGCAAGAAGCCGCCGAGTCCTCTATCAAGGACCCGGGCAAGAATCGACAAGAGCTGCCCAAGGCAACCCCGCGCCCCGGCCAAAATTATCTCGTCGTCTTTCGCCACGGCGAATCCGAAGACAACTTCAAACGAATTTTTTCCGGCTGGCGCGACGTGCGCATCACCGCGCGTGGACGCGAGCAGGCATCCGCGCTGGCGCCGAAGTTGAAGCGGCTGAAACTCGACGTCGCGATCACCTCCGATCTGGTGCGCTCGAAAGAGACAGCGCGCCTGGCGCTCGCCGAGAATCCCGGCGTGCGGTTTGAAGAAGACTGGCGCATCAAGGAACGTAACTACGGCGCGCTGACCGGCACCAGCAAAGAAGAGTTGATGCAAAGAGATCCGGAGAAGGCGACCCTATGGCGCCGCAGCTATAACGTGCCGCCGCCGGACGGCGAGAGCATCCAGATGGTCGAGCAGCGCGTGTACCCGTTTCTCGACGAGCTCGTCGCGCGCATGAAGAAAGAGAAGATCAACGTCGCGCTCTCGGTGCATGGCAACTCCATGCGTGCGGTGCGCCGTTACTTCGAGAAGATGGACGAGACTGAAGCGGTCACGCACGAGAATCCGCTCGGCACCGACTACGCACTCTACGTGATCGACTGAGCCTTCGGCGCGGCGGACGTCATCGCCGCTCCGCTCTCGGTACGCGGAAAGCCGAGGCGCACCCACACCGGGATCAGCGCCAGGCCGAGCATTACCAATCCCACGATCCATAGCGTGCGCGAGGGCAGCCCATCCGGCGCCGGGCTGCCGACCAGCCACGCCCCGATCCCGGTAAGCAGACAGAACACCGACGCCGCCGCGGCGATAGCGGCGGTCGCGGCGCGCAGCAGCCGCCGCGGTCCCGCGGTCGGCGTGTCGCCGGCGGCCGCGGCGATCGGTCCCCAAAACCCCATCGGTCGCGCTTTGCGATAGAACGCCAGCAGCCGTTCGCGGTCCTCGGGCCCCGTCAACAACGACGTCACGATTCCCGCGGCGGTCGCGCATGCCGCCATCAGCAACAGGCGCAGCGCCTCCTGTTCGTTCGTGAACGCGAACAACATCACCGGCGCGAGCACCGTCGATGCGGCGATGGCCGCGAGCTCGCCCCACGCGTTGATGCGCCACCACAGCCAGCGCAACACCAGCAGCACGCCCATGCCGGCACCGAGCAGCAGGCTCGCCTGCCACGCGGTCTGGATCGATGTCAGCCACGGCAGGATCAGCAGCGCGATGATGAGGATCAGGAGATTGGCGCCGCGCGCCACCCACACCAGCGTGCGGCCCGACGGCGTGCGCCCGCGCCATGCCTGGCACAGCAGGCGTTTGTAGATATCGTTCGTCCAGTACGACGCGCCCCAGTTGAGATGGGTATCGAGCGTGGACGCGAGCGCCGCCAACATGCCGACCAACAACAGCCCTTTGACGCCGACCGGCAGCAGTTCGGCCATACCGCGCACGTAGGTGAATTCGCGTTCCGCCGTTTGCGCCGCGATCGGTCCGGCATCGGGCGGGAACAGCACGAGCAGTCCGAGCGCGAGCGGCAGCCACAGCAGGCTGCGGAACAATATCTGCGCGAACGTGAACACCACCGCCGCCTGGCGCGCGTCGTGGTCGCTGCGACAGGCCATCGCGCGTTGCGCCAGGTAGCCGGTGCCATCGGCGTTCATCTGGACCAGCCACTGCAACCCGAATGCCAGCAACAACAGCGTGGTGACGTCCTTGGCCTGTCCCGGCGTGAACGCGAGGATCTCACTCGCGGAGATGCCGGCGGCGCCGCCGGCCGGGAACATTTGGTGCAGCCGGTCGGTGATCGCGCCAAGTCCGCCCGCGCGATCGACGACGATGACCGCGAATACGCCGGTCGCGATCATCGCGATCGCGAACTGCACGATGTCGGTCGCCACCACGCCACGCAGCCCGCCGGTCGCGGAGTAGAGCGTCGTGACAAGTACGATCGCCAGGAGCGACAAGAGATTCGACGCCGAGCGCACCCAAACGTCGGGCGCATCGGTGGCGATTGTGAGCGGAGCGCCGAGGCCTTCCATCATCGCGACCAGCGGATCGAACAGCGATGCCGGCAGCCACAGATGCCACGTGAGGAACGGTTCGGCGATCTGGGTCGCGGCGAACAGCACCATCGCCAGCACCACGCAGTTGAACACTGTGCCGAAATAAATCGCCTTGATCGCGCGCAGCCATAACGCGGCGCGCGTGCCATAGCGGATCTCGGTGAGCTCGGCGTCGGTCAACACCCCGGCACGGCGCCACGCGGCGGCGAACACGAAGCCGAGCATCAGGAACGCGAGCGCGTAGATCCAAAGCCGCCACAGCGCGAAGATGCCGGCGGTGGCGATGAGTCCCGTGACGAGCAACGGCGTATCGGCCGCGAACTGCGTCGCCGCCATGCTGATACCGGCCTGCCAGCCC
>JBKHXU010000087.1:0-15693 GCA_046565865.1 Gammaproteobacteria bacterium
TAGAGCGGCGGTAAGCGTGGTTTTCCCGTGATCGACGTGGCCGATGGTGCCGACGTTGAGGTGGGGTTTGGTGCGTTCGAATTTTTCCTTGGACATATGCTGCCTCTGTCTCTAGTCAGTCGTTAGCTGGCTTTCTTCAACACGGTTTCCGCCACACTCGACGGTACCGGCGAGTATTTCTTGAATTCCATGGTGTAGGTCGCCCGGCCCTGCGTTGCCGAACGCAGGCTGGTCGAATAACCAAACATGTTCGCGAGCGGCACCTCGGCGCGGATGATCTTCACGCCGCCGTGGCCGTCTTCCTGGCTCATGATGATGCCGCGGCGTGAGTTGAGGTCGCCCATCACGTTGCCCAGATAATCCGGCGGGCTCGTGACCTCGACATCCATGATCGGCTCGAGCAACACGGGATCGCCTTTCAAACCGGCGTCGCGCCAGCACAGGATCGCCGCCATCTTGAATGCGTTTTCGTTCGAATCGACCTCGTGGTACGAACCGAAGTGCAGCGTCGCCTTCACGTCCACCACCGGGTAACCGAACTTGATGCCGCGCTGCATCGCCTCGTCCACGCCCTTCTTGACCGCGGGAATGAACTCGCGCGGGATCACGCCGCCCTTGATGGCGTCGACGAACTCGAAGCCCTTACCGGCTTCTTGCGGCTCGAATTTGATGACCACATGGCCGTACTGGCCGCGACCGCCGGATTGCTCAACGAAGCGGTACTCCTGATCGACCGCTTTGCGAATGGTCTCGCGGTACGCCACCTGCGGCTTGCCGACATTCGCCTCAACGCCGAATTCGCGCTTCATGCGGTCAACGATGATTTCGAGGTGCAGCTCGCCCATGCCGGAGATGATCGTCTGGCCCGACTCCTCGTCGGTGCTGACGCGGAACGAAGGGTCTTCCTGCGCCAGGCGATTGAGCGCGAGGCCCATCTTTTCCTGGTCGGCCTTGGACTTCGGTTCCACCGCCTGCGAAATAACCGGCTCGGGGAACTCCATGCGCTCGAGCGTGATGATGTTGTTCGGATCGCACAGCGTCTCGCCGGTCGCGACATCCTTCAAGCCGACACACGCGGCGATATCACCAGCGCGGACTTCTTTGATCTCTTCGCGCTGGTTGGCATGCATCTGCAACAGCCGCCCGATGCGCTCCTTCTTGCCTTTCACCGGGCTGTACACGGTATCACCCGAGTTCAGGACGCCGGAATAGACGCGTATATAAGTGAGCGCACCCACGAACGGATCGGTCGCGATCTTGAACGCGAGCGCCGCGAACGGTTCATCGTCCGACGCATGACGCTCGGCGATGGTACCGTCTTTGTCATCCAAATGGCCCTTGATGGCGGGGCGATCGACCGGCGCCGGCAGAAAATCGATGACGGCATCGAGCGCGGCCTGCACGCCCTTGTTCTTGAACGCCGAGCCGCACAGCACCGGCACGATCTCGAGCTTCAAGTTGCGCTCGCGGATGCCCTGCTTGATCTCGTCAGCGGTGAGCTCCTCGCCGCCGAGATACTTTTCCATGAGCTTTTCATTGGCCTCGGCCGCGGCCTCCACCATCTTTTCGCGCCATTCTTTGGCGGGGCCTTGCAGCTCGGCCGGGATGTCCTGCTCTTCGAACTTCACGCCCTGGCTGGCCTCGTCCCAGTAGATCGCCTTCATCTTAATGAGGTCGACCACGCCTTTGAAGCTGTCTTCGGCGCCGATAGGCAGCTGCAACGGCACGGGATTGGCGCCGAGGCGCTCCTTCAGCTGGGTGACGACGTTGAGGAAGTTGGCACCGGCGCGGTCCATTTTGTTGACGAACGCGAGCCGCGGAACCTTATATTTGTTCGCCTGACGCCACACGGTCTCGGACTGCGGCTGCACGCCGCCGACCGCGCACAGCACGAAGATCGCGCCGTCGAGCACGCGCAACGAACGCTCGACTTCGATGGTGAAGTCGACGTGGCCCGGGGTGTCGATGATGTTAAAGCGATGCTGCTCGCGCTTGCCATCCATGCCCTTCCAAAAGCAGGTGGTGGCGGCGGAGGTGATGGTGATGCCGCGCTCTTGTTCCTGCTCCATCCAGTCCATGGTCGCGGCGCCTTCATGCACCTCGCCCATCTTATGCGACTTACCGGTATAGAACAGAATGCGTTCCGTGGCCGTAGTCTTACCGGCATCGATGTGAGCCATGATGCCGATGTTCCGGTAGCGTTCGATCGGTGTTGTACGCGCCACGACAGCAATCCTCTTAAAGAACGGTTCCTGAAAAACTTACCAGCGGTAATGCGAGAAGGCCTTGTTGGCCTCGGCCATCCGGTGCACGTCCTCGCGCTTCTTGACCGCGTTGCCCCGCTTCTCCGAGGCATCGATGATTTCGTCCGCCATGCGCGTCGCCATGGATTTGCCGCCGCGCGTGCGCGCCGCGTCTACCACCCAACGCATGGCCAGCGCCATCTGGCGCTTTGAGCGCACTTCGACCGGCACCTGATAGGTGGCACCGCCGACGCGCCGGCTTTTCACTTCCACCAGCGGACGCACGTTGTCGAGCGCCTGGTTGAACACCTCGACCGGGTCCTGCTTGCCGCGCGAGGCAAGGGTGTCGAGCGCACCGTACACAATCTGCTCGGCGGTCGACTTCTTGCCGTGACGCATCACCACGTTGATGAACTTGGCGAGCGTCTCACTTTTGTATTTAGGGTCCGGCGTAATCGTACGCTTCGGAACTTCTCGTCGTCTCGGCATACTGTTCCCGATTTCGTAAAGAATGAACGCCCCTCGCCATTATTGGCGGTGCGTTCACCTCGATGCTGCGGCCACTTACCGTACTCGCTCGCGGTGGCCGTTACCGCGATGTTCTTTAGGACTTCGGTCGTTTGGCGCCGTACTTGGAGCGGCCCTGCTTGCGGTCGGCGACGCCAGCGGTGTCGAGCGTGCCGCGTACCGTATGGTAACGCACACCCGGCAGGTCCTTCACGCGACCACCGCGGATCAGCACCACCGAGTGCTCTTGCAGGTTGTGGCCTTCGCCACCGATATAACTCGTGACCTCGTAACCGTTGGTGAGGCGCACACGCGCCACCTTGCGCAACGCCGAGTTCGGCTTCTTCGGGGTCGTGGTGTACACGCGGGTACACACGCCGCGCTTCTGCGGACTACCCGCGAGCGCAGGCACCTTCGACTTTTCGACCGCTTGACGCCGCGGCTTGCGCACCAACTGATTGATCGTCGGCATTAATTCTATGCTCCAGAAACAAACGACAGGCCGGCTTGCTCACCGGCCTGTCGAGGGGCGCGATTCTATGGACCTGCCGTTAGTGTGTCAAGCAAAACGGCAGGTTTTTACGCCTATTTTTAGGTACCTACCGCCTCTTCGCCACTCTCGGTACGCGGCACACGCGCCGGCCGGGTCAGCGATTTCTCGAGCGCCTTCGCCTCTTCCTTGGCCTCGCCGCGCTGGCGCCGGCGCTCGTAGTGGTGCGCGAGCCCGGTACCGCCCGGGATCAGGCGGCCGACGATGACGTTTTCCTTGAGGCCCCGAAGCAGATCGTGCTTGCCGTTGATCGCTGCCTCGGTGAGGACGCGCGTAGTCTCCTGGAACGACGCCGCCGAGATGAATGACTCGGTTGAAAGCGAGGCTTTGGTGATACCCAGCAGCACCGGCTCCCATGTCGCCACCTTCTTCTTGGCGGCGCCGACCTCTTCGTTCTCCTCGATTGCGCGCGAGCGCTCGACCTGCTCGCCCGGCAGGAACCGGGTCTCGCCCGGATCGAGCACCTTCACCTTGCGCAGCATCTGGCGCACGATCACTTCGATATGCTTGTCGTTGATCTTCACGCCCTGCAACCGGTACACGTCCTGCACTTCGTCGACGATGTAGTTGGTCAACGCCTCGGCACCGAGCAGCCGCAGGATATCGCTTGCCACCGGTGCGCCTTCGACGATCACGTCGCCCTGCTCCACCGTCTCACCCTCGAATACGGTGATGTGCCGGCCCTTCGGGATCAGGTACTCGTGATCCTGGCCTTCCTTGTCGGTGATGACCAGGCGCTGCTTGCCCTTGGTGTCCTTGCCGAACGACACCACACCCGAGGTCTCAGCCAGGATCGCGTGATCCTTGGGCTTGCGCGCCTCGAACAGCTCGGCCACGCGCGGCAGGCCGCCGGTGATGTCGCGCGTCTTTGACACCTCTTGCGGGATACGCGCGAGCACGTCGCCGACGCCGACCTTGGCGCCGTCTTCGACGGTGATGACCGCGCCCGGCGGCAGCATGTACTTCGCCGGAATCTCGGTGCCCGGGATCGTAACCGGCTTGCCCTTGCCGTCGAGCAGCGTGATGACCGGACGAATGTCTTTGGCGCCGGAACGATGCTTGGCGTCGAGCACGACATAGGTTGACAGGCCCGTGATCTCGTCGGTTTGCTTATTGACCGTAACACCTTCGATCAGATCGCTGAACGCCACTTTTCCCGCGACTTCGGTGATGATCGGATGGGTGTGCGGATCCCAGTTGGCGACGACGGCACCGGCCTTCACCTTCGAGCCGTCGGTAACCGCCAACACCGCACCGAACGGAATCTTGTAGCGCTCGCGGTTGCGACCCTGGTCGTCCTGAATGATCAGCTCGCCGGAACGCGACACCGCCACGTGGTTGCCGCTCGCATGCTTCACGAGCTTGATGTTCTTCAAGCGCGCCACGCCCGTGGTCTTGACCTCGATGCGCGAGATCGCGGTGGCACGCGACGCGACACCACCGATGTGGAACGTACGCATCGTAAGCTGCGTACCCGGCTCGCCGATCGACTGCGCGGCGATGACGCCGACGGCCTCGCCGAGATTGACCAGGTGCCCGCGACCGAGGTCGCGCCCGTAGCACTTGCGGCACACGCCGTAGCGCGTCTGACAGGTTACCGGCGAACGCACCAGCACCTGGTCGATGTGACGCTCTTCGAGCACCGCGACCAAACGCTCGTCGATCACCGTGCCGTCCGGGATGAGCACATTCTTCTCATTGCTCGGATCGCGCACGTCGCCGATGACCACGCGACCCAAGATGCGATCCTTGAGCGCGATTACGACTTCGCCGCCTTCGACCAGCGCCGACTTGGTGACGCCTTCGGTCGTGCCGCAGTCCTCCTCGGTGACGACCAGGTCCTGGCACACGTCGACCAGACGCCGCGTCAGGTAACCCGAGTTCGCCGTCTTCAGCGCGGTATCGGCTAGACCTTTGCGCGCGCCGTGGGTCGAGATGAAGTACTGCAACACGTTCAGGCCTTCGCGGAAGTTCGCCGTGATCGGCGTCTCGATAATCGAGCCGTCCGGCTTTGCCATCAGGCCGCGCATGCCGGCGAGCTGGCGGATCTGGGCCGCGCTGCCGCGCGCGCCCGAGTCGGCCATCATATAGATAGAGTTGAACGAGTCCTGCTTGACCTTGTTGCCCTTGGCATCGGTCACCTCTTCGCTGCCGAGCTGCTCCATCATCGACTTGGCGACGCGCTCGCTGGTGTGGGTCCAGATGTCCACTACCTTGTTGTAGCGCTCGCCGTCGGTGAGCAGGCCCGAGGCGTACTGGTTCTGGATGCTCTTCACCTCGGCCTCGGCCTCGCCAATGATGTCCGACTTCTCGGCCGGCGTGAGCATGTCATCGACACCGATCGAAATGCCCGCGCGCGTAGCGTAGGCGAAGCCGGTGTACATCAGTTGGTCGGCGAAGATCACGGTGGCCTTCAAGCCGACGCGACGGTAGCACGAGTTGATCAGCTCGGAGATGCCCTTCTTCTTCAGCTCGCGGTTGATGACCTCGAACGGCATGCCTTCCGGCAGAATCTCGGACAGCAGCGCCCGGCCGACCGTGGTGTCGTAGATCTTGCGCGTTTCCACCTTGCTGCCGTCGGCTTTGAGCTCGACCTCGCGCACGCGCACCTTGACCTTGGCGTGCAGCGATACCGCGCGCGACTCGTAGGCGCGGTGCACTTCGGTGACGTCGGCGAACACCCGACCTTCGCCGAGCGCGTTTACCTTCGAGCGCGTCATGAAGTACAGACCCAGCACGATGTCCTGCGACGGCACGATGATCGGATCGCCGTTCGCCGGCGACAACACGTTGTTGGTCGACATCATGAGCGCGCGCGCCTCGAGCTGCGCCTCGACCGACAGCGGGATGTGCACCGCCATTTGGTCGCCGTCGAAGTCGGCGTTGTACGGCGCGCACACCAGCGGATGCAGGTTGATCGCCTTGCCCTCGACCAGGATCGGCTCGAACGCCTGGATACCCAGGCGGTGTAGCGTCGGCGCGCGGTTGAGCATCACCGGATGTTCGCGGATCACCTCTTCCAGGATGTCCCACACCTCGGGCCCGGCCTGCTCCACCATTTTCTTCGCGGCCTTGATGGTCGTCGCCAGGCCCTTGCTTTCGAGCTTGGCGAAGATGAGCGGCTTGAACAGTTCCAGTGCCATCTTCTTCGGCGGCCCGCATTGGTGCAGCTTCAGCGTCGGACCGACGACGATGACCGAGCGGCCGGAGTAGTCGACGCGCTTGCCGAGCAGGTTCTGACGGAACCGGCCCTGCTTGCCCTTGATCATGTCGGCCAACGACTTCAGCTGGCGCTTGTTGGCACCGGTGATGGCCTTGCCGCGGCGACCGTTGTCGAGCAATGCGTCAACCGCTTCCTGCAGCATGCGCTTTTCATTGCGCACGATGATGTCGGGGGCGTTGAGATCGAGCAGGCGCTTCAGGCGGTTGTTACGGTTAATGACGCGCCGATAGAGGTCGTTCAAATCCGAGGTCGCGAACCGGCCGCCGTCGAGCGGCACTAACGGACGCAGCTCCGGCGGCAGCACCGGCAGGATTTCCAGCACCATCCATTCCGGGCGATTGCCGGAATACAGGAACGCCTCAAGCACCTTCAGGCGCTTGGTGAATTTCTTGATCTTGGTTTCCGACGTGGTATCGGCCAGTTCCTGCCGCAGCTTGCCGGCCTCTTCGTCAAGCTTAATCGACTTCATCAGGTCGCGGATCGCCTCCGCGCCCATGCGCGCGTCGAACTCATCGCCGTACTGCTCGATGGCGTTGAGGTACGCGTCTTCCGACAGGAGCTGCGCCTTCTCGAGCGGTGTCATGCCCGGGTCGATGACGACATAGGCTTCGAAATAGAGCACGCGCTCGATATCGCGCAGCGTCATATCGAGGATCAGACCCATGCGCGACGGCAGCGACTTCAGGAACCAGATGTGCGCCACCGGCGAGGCCAGCTCGATGTGGCCCATGCGCTCGCGCCGGACCTTGGACAGCGTCACTTCGACGCCGCACTTCTCGCAGATCACGCCACGGTGTTTCAGGCGCTTGTACTTGCCGCACAAGCACTCGTAGTCCTTCACCGGCCCGAAGATCTTGGCGCAGAACAACCCATCGCGCTCCGGCTTGAAAGTCCGGTAGTTGATGGTCTCCGGCTTCTTCACTTCGCCGTAGGACCACGACCGTATTTTCTCGGGCGACGCAAGGCCGATCCGGATCGAATCGAAGTCCTCGGTCTTGGTCGTCTGCTTGAAGAGATTGAACAAGTCTTTCAAGGTCTCATCTCCTGCGTACGTTTCGTTAACGCCGCGTTACTGCCGTTGTCGTCGTCGCTGCTAATTCATTCGTATTGCGAGGAGCCGGTGTTTGGCGCCGAAGCAATCTTTAAGAGATTGCTTCGGCCCGCTACGACGCGGGCCTCGCAATGACCGCTTACGCGGTCACTCCTGCTCCAGCTCGATGTCGATGCCGAGCGCCCGGATTTCCTTCACCAACACATTGAAGGACTCCGGCATGCCGGCCTCCATGCGGTGGTCACCCTTGACGATGTTCTCGAACATCTTGGTGCGACCCTGCACGTCGTCCGATTTCACGGTAAGCATTTCCTGCAGCGTGTACGAGGCGCCGTAGGCCTCGAGCGCCCACACTTCCATTTCGCCGAAGCGCTGGCCGCCGAATTGTGCCTTGCCGCCGAGCGGCTGCTGCGTAACCAGCGAGTACGGACCGGTCGAGCGCGCGTGCATCTTGTCGTCGACCAAATGGTTCAGCTTCAGCATGTACATGTAACCGACCGTGACCGGGCGATCGAACGCCTCGCCGGTGCGGCCGTCGTACAGCGTCGTCTGGCCGGAGCGCGGCAGGCCGGCGAGGTCGAGCATGTCTTTGATCTCCTCTTCGGCCGCGCCATCGAACACCGGCGTCGCCACCGGCACGCCGGGACGCAAATTTTTCGCCAGCTCCAGGATCTCGGCATCGGTCAGCGACTTGATGTCTTCCTTGCGCGCGTGCTTGCCGACCTGGTTGTAGATGAGGTCGATAAATTGGCGCACCTCTTCGACCTTGCGTTGCTCATCGAGCATGCGTCCGATCTGCGCGCCCAGCTCGCGCGCCGCCCAACCCAAATGGGTCTCCAGCACCTGACCCACGTTCATGCGCGACGGCACGCCCAACGGATTGAGCACGATGTCGACCGGCGTACCGTCGGCCATATACGGCATATCCTCGACCGGCACGATGCGCGAGATCACGCCCTTGTTGCCGTGGCGTCCCGCCATCTTGTCCCCCGGCTGCAACCGGCGCTCGACCGCGACGTACACCTTCACCATCTTGAGCACGCCGGGGGCGAGGTCGTCGCCCGAGGTGAGTTTGATCTTCTTCTCGGTGAACTTGAGGTCGAACTGTTCCTTCTGCTTCGCAAGATAGCCGCGGATCTGCTCCAGCGCCTGCGACGCCTCTTCGTTCTTGAGCCGAATGTCGAACCACTTCTGGCGCGGCAACTCCTCCAGATAACCCTTGGTGATCTTGTCGCCCGCTTTGAGGCCGGCGGGGCCGCCATCGGCCACCTTGCCGATCAGCTGGCGCTCGAGGCGCGCGTAGGCATCATCCTCGACGATGCGGTATTGGTCGTCGAGGTCTTTGCGAACCGCGGCCAATCCCATCTCTTCGATGCTCTTGGCGCGCGCGTCCTTCTCCACGCCCTCGCGCGTAAACACCTGCACGTCGATGACCGTGCCGGAAATACCGGAGGGCACGCGCAACGACGTGTCCTTAACATCCGATGCCTTCTCGCCGAAGATCGCACGCAGCAACTTTTCTTCCGGCGTCAGCTGGGTCTCGCCCTTCGGCGTCACCTTACCCACGAGAATGTCGCCGGCGTCGACCTCGGCGCCGATGTAAACGATGCCCGATTCGTCGAGCTTGTTCAGCGCCGCCTCGCCCACGTTCGGGATATCGCGCGTGATTTCCTCCGGCCCGAGCTTAGTGTCGCGCGCCACCGTCTGTAGCTCTTCGATGTGGATCGTCGTGAAGTAGTCGTTCTCGACCACACGCTCGGAGATAAGGATCTAGTCCTCGAAGTTGTAACCGTTCCACGGCATGAACGCGACCAGGATGTTGCGCCCGAGCGCGAGCTCGCCCATGTCGGTCGAGGGACCGTCGGCCAGCACGTCGCCCTTGGCGATGACGTCGCCGACCTTCACCAGCGGCCGCTGATTGATATTGGTGTTCTGGTTCGAGCGTGTGTACTTAATCAGGTTGTATATATCCACGCCGACCTCGCCCGCCTTGGTCTCCTCGTCATGCACCCGCACCACGATGCGCGACGCATCCACCGAATCCACCACGCCGCCGCGCTTGGCGACGACGGTGGCGCCGGAGTCGATGGCGCAGATGCGCTCGATGCCGGTGCCGACCAGCGGCTTCTCCGTCTTCAGCGTCGGCACCGCCTGGCGCTGCATGTTCGACCCCATCAACGCGCGGTTGGCATCGTCGTGCTCCAGGAACGGGATCAACGCCGCGGCGACCGAGACGATCTGCGACGGCGCCACGTCGATGTACTGCACCTTATCGGCGGTGGAAAGCATGAACTCGTTCTTGAAGCGACAGGACACCAGTTCATCGATCAGGTTTCCCTTGCTGTCGAGCGCCGCGTTCGCCTGGGCGATGACGTACTTGCCCTCTTCGATCGCCGACAGGTAATGCACCTCGTCGGTGACTTTACCATTCACCACTTTGCGGTATGCGGTCTCGAGGAAGCCGTACTCGTTCGTGCGCGCATACACCGCGAGCGAATTGATGAGGCCGATGTTCGGACCTTCCGGCGTCTCGATCGGACACACGCGGCCATAGTGCGTCGGGTGCACGTCGCGCACCTCGAAGCCCGCACGCTCGCGCGTGAGGCCGCCGGGTCCAAGCGCCGAGACGCGACGCTTGTGCGTCACCTCGGACAACGGGTTGGTCTGGTCCATGAACTGGCTCAACTGCGACGAGCCGAAAAACTCTTTGATAACGGCTGAGACCGGCTTGGCATTGATCAGCTCTTGCGGCATCAGGCCTTCGGATTCGGCCAAGCTCAAACGCTCTTTGACCGCGCGCTCGACGCGCACCAGGCCGACACGGAACTGGTTCTCCGCCAGCTCGCCGACCGAGCGCACGCGGCGGTTGCCGAGGTGGTCGATGTCGTCGATCTCGCCCTGGCCGTTCTTCAAACCGATGAGGATCTTCATCGTGTCGATGATGTCCTCTTTGGTCAGGATGCCCGGACCCTCGTCCGAGCCGCGGCCGACGCGGCGGTTGAACTTCATGCGGCCGACCGCGGATAGGTCGTAGCGATCCGGCGTGAAGAATAGATTGTTGAACAGCGTCTGCGCCGCGTCCTTCGTCGGCGGCTCGCCCGGGCGCATCATGCGGTAGATTTCGATCTGCGCTTCGAGCGCATCGCGTGTGGGGTCGAGGCGCAACGTATCGGACACGTACGAACCGCGGTCGAGCTCGTTGGTGTAGATCGTCTTCACCGTCTGGATGCCGGCCGCGAACATCTTTTCAACCAATTCCTGGCTGATAACGTCATTCGCCGCCGCCAGCAACTCGCCGGTCTGCTGGTTCACCACGTCTTCCGCCAGCGCGCGGCCGGCAAGGACGTTGACCGGCACCGTCAGGTGCTTGAGGCGCGCCTTTTCCAGCTCGCGCACGTGGCGGCCGGAAATGCGGCGGCCGGCCTCGACGATGACCTCACCCTTCGGCGTCGTCACGTCGAAATCGAACTGCATGCCGCGCATGCGCGTCGGGATCAGTTCCAAACGGATTTCGTTCTTCACCAATTGGAACGTGTCCGTCTCGAAGAACGTATTGAGGATGTCCGGCGTACTCATGCCGAGCGCGCGCAGCAGAATCGTCGCCGGCAGCTTGCGCCGGCGGTCGATGCGGACATACAAGTAGTCTTTCGGGTCGAACTCGAAGTCGAGCCACGAGCCGCGATACGGGATCACGCGCGCGGAGAACAGCAGCTTGCCCGAGGAATGGGTCTTGCCGTAATCGTGCTCGAAGAACACGCCCGGCGAACGGTGCAGCTGTGAAACGATCACGCGCTCCGTGCCATTAATAATGAACGTGCCGTTGTCGGTCATGAGCGGGATTTCGCCCATGTACACTTCTTGCTCTTTGATGTCGCGCACCGATTTGGTGCCGGTGGCCTCGTCGCGATCGAACACGACCAAGCGGACCAATACGCGCAGCGGCGCGGCATAAATCAAGCCGCGCTGTTGGCATTCCTTCACATCGAACGGGGGATTCCCCAACCGATAACTCACGAACTCGAGCGCCGCGTTGCCGTTGTACGACTCGATCGGAAACACGCTCTTGAACGCCGCTTGCAGCCCTTGGTCGATGCGCATCTCCGGCTGCGTGTCGGCCTGCAGGAACTGCTTGTACGAATCCTTCTGGATCGCCAGCAGATACGGCACGCGCAGCACGGTTTGGCGCTTACCAAAGCTCTTGCGGATGAGTTTCTTCTCGGTGAATGAATAGGCCATTACGCTTCCTCGGTGAGTCCCGGTTGCCGGGTTTCAACCTGCGATAACGCTACAAAACAGAAACGGCGCGCAGGGTCGACGGTTGCACCGTCGACCCTGGCACCCACTATAGAAAGATCACTGCTCGCCCCTCCCGGGGCCCAATAAGACAAAGCGGAACTACTTGAGTTCGACCTTGGCGCCCGCCGCCTCAAGTTCCTTCTTCATCTTCTCGGCATCGGCCTTGGCCACACCTTCCTTAACGGTCGCCGGGGCCGACTCCACCAGGTCCTTCGCTTCCTTCAGGCCCAAGGTTGTGACGGCGCGAACCGCCTTAATCACGGCCACCTTGTTGTCGCCCGAGGACGCCAGGATTACGTCGAATGCGTCCTTCGCTTCCGCCGGGGCGGCACCGGCCGCGCCGGCGGCCGGGGCGGCGACGGCGACTGCGGCCGCTGCCGATACGTTGAACTTCGACTCCATGTCCTTGATCAGCTCGGAAAGCTCGAGCACGGACATGCTGGCAATGCTGTTCAAAATCTCTTCTTTCGATACGGCCATGACTATCTCCTGAATCGGTCTATCAAACTAAAGGGTTAAGCGGCGGTCTTGGCTTTGGCGTCGCGCACGGCGGCCAAGGCACGAACGAACTTGCTCGGCACCTCGTTCAACGTGCGCACGAAGGTCGCGATCGGCGCCTGCATAGTGCCAACCAGCGTCGCCAGCAATTGTTCCCGCGACGGGAGTTTCGCCAGCGCCTGCACCTGCTCGACGCTCATGAGCTTGCCGCCCATGGCACCGGCCTTGATCTTCAGCGCCTCGTTGTCCTTCGCGAACTCCGCCAGCACCTTCGCCACCGCTACCGGGTCCTTCGCCACCGCGAACGCCAACGGACCCGACATCTGGTCCTTCAGGCATTCGAAGCTGGAACCGGCGACGGCGCGACGCGCAAGCGTGTTCTTGACCACGCGCAGATATACCTGCGATGCGTACGCCTTGCGGCGTAGGTCGGTCATCTGCGCCACGGTCAGGCCGCGGTACTCCGCCAGCATCGCCGCCTGCGCGTCCGCCAACTTCGCGGTCACCTCAGCGACTACCGCCTTCTTTTCTTCAATGTTAAGACTCATACGAGTCACCTCTTGCGATTAACAACAACCGGCGACCGTATTCAGGAGCTGCACGCCACAAAAAGCGTTCCTGTGTTCGGGTACACCGTCTGCGCGGGCGGCTTGCGCCATTAAGCATTGCTGCGCCTGCGGTCTTTGACGTACACGCCGCCAACTACGCGGCGTATCCCAAAGTCTGTCCTAGTACATAGCCTGTCATTGTGAGGAGCGATCTATGCGACGAAGCAATCTGCTTGAGATTGCTTCCGCCCGCTACGCGGGCCTCGCAATGACACCAACAAAAATTACAGCGACGCGGTATCGAGCTGAATGCCCGGCCCCATCGTCGTTGATACCGTTACGCGCTTCAAAAACACGCCTTTCGCCGTCGCCGGACGCGTCTTATTCAGCGCCGCCATCAGCGCCATGAGGTTTTCCTTCAACGCCTCGGCGTCGAACGAGGCCTTGCCGATCGAGCAATGCACGATGCCGGCCTTGTCGGCGCGGAACTGCACCTGACCGGCGCGCGCGTTCTCGACCGCCTTGGCCACGTTCGGCGTCACCGTGCCGACCTTCGGGTTCGGCATGAGGCCACGGGGGCCGAGGATTTGGCCGAGCGCGCCGACGATCTTCATCGCATCGGGCGTGGCGACAACCAGATCGAAATCGATCTGACCTTGTTTCACGCGATCGGCCAGGTCCTGCCAGCCGACGATATCCGCGCCCGCCGCCTTCGCCGCTTCCGCCGCCTTGCCTTCGGCGAATACGGCGACGCGCACCTTCTTGCCGGTGCCGCGCGGCATAACCGCCGTGCCGCGCACAGTCTGGTCGGACTTCTTGGCGTCGATGCCGAGGTTGATCGCTACGTCGACCGACTCATCGAACTTGGCGCGCGCCGTCTCTTTCAAAATCTTGAGCGCGTCATCGACCACGTACGCCTTCATCGGGTCGACCTTTTCACGCAATGCCTTCATGCGTTTGCTGAGAGCGGCCATTACACACCCTCCACTTCGACGCCCATCTGGCGGGCGCTGCCGGCGATGATCTTCACCGCGGCATCCAAATCGTGGCAGTTGAGGTCGGGCATTTTGACCTTGGCGATCTCTTCCAACTGCTTGCGCGTGATCTTGCCGACCTTGTCTTTGTTCGGGACGCTCGAGCCCTTCTCCAGACCGATCGCCTTCTTAATAAGGACGGTCGCCGGCGGCGTCTTGAGAATGAACGTGAAGCTCTTGTCGCTGTACACGGTGATGATCACCGGCAGCGGCAAACCCTTCTCCACCTTCTGCGTCTGCGCGTTGAACTGCTTGCAGAACTCCATGATGTTGAGGCCGTGCTGGCCCAACGCCGGGCCGATTGGCGGACTCGGATTGGCCGAGCCGGCCGGCACCTGCAACTTCACGTACGTCGTGATCTTCTTTGCCACTGTCCAATACCTCGCGAGTGCAAACGCTTCATACCGAAGCTCCTCGCTGTTTGTTACTACCTGCTGTCATCGAGCGGAGCAAGAAATCTCACTTCGCTTGATGACAGCGCCTTGTTTAACAGGTCCCTCGCTGCGCTCGGGATGACCGCTGCGCGGTCACCTTACGCTTTCTCGACCTGACTGAAATCGAGCTCGACAGGCGTCATGCGGCCGAAGATCGACACCGACACGCGCAATTTGTTCTTTTCGTAGTTGACGTCTTCCACCGTGCCGTTGAAATCCTGGAACGGACCGTCAATGACGCGCACCGACTCGCCGGCGGAAAACGAGAACTTCGGCCGCGGCTTCTCCACGCCTTCCTGCACCTGGCGCAGAATCGCTTGCGCCTCCTTGTCGGTGATCGGCGTCGGCTTGGTGCCGGAGCCGCCGATGAAACCACTGACCTTCGGCACGTTCTTCACCAGGTGCCAGGTCTCGTCGTCCATCTCCATCTTCACCAGCACGTAGCCGGGGAAGAACTTGCGCTCGCTGGTGCGCTTCTGGCCGCTCTTCATTTCGACCACTTCTTCGGTCGGCACCAAAATTTCACCGAACTTGTCCTGCAGACCGGCGTTGCGGATATGGTCCGTCAACGAGCGCACCACCTGCTTCTCGAAGCCGGAGTACGCCTGCACCACATACCACCTCATCGTCATCGTTACGCTCCGCGTCCGCTCAGGTAGCGCACCGCCTTGAGCAGTCCCCAGTCCACAATCCATAGAAATATGGCGATCAACACGACCATGCCAAACACCACCAACGTGACCTGGATCGTCTCTTTGTTCGACGGCCATACCACTTTGCGCATCTCCGCACGCGCGCCCTTGGTGAATTCCCAAGCGGCGCGACCGGTCGCGCTCTGCATGGCGACGGCCACGGCCACGCCCATCGCCACCAAAATGGCGGCGACGCGCACGATCGTCGGCTGTTCGCCGAAGTAATAGAACCCGCCGATGCCAACCGCGACGATCAGCACCGCCAGGGTGATTATCAATTTGTCGTTCATGTACTACCGAATCTTCTATCTGGCAGGCCAGGAGGGAATCGAACCCCCAACCTGCGGTTTTGGAGACCGCCGCTCTGCCAATTGAGCTACTGGCCTATTAACTCGTAAGGCTATGTTGCCTTCGTTTGTCGCCCTCTCCCCATCTCTCTCCCGCTATCGCGGGAGAGGGGGAGTCGGCGAACAACTATTCAACTACTTTGGCCACCACCCCCGCCCCCACCGTCCGCCCACCTTCACGGATCGCGAAGCGCAGGCCTTGTTCCATGGCGATGGGGTTGATTAAGGTGACGACCATTTTGATGTTGTCACCGGGCATGACCATTTCGG
>JBKHXU010000088.1:0-14870 GCA_046565865.1 Gammaproteobacteria bacterium
TCGGCCACCAAATATCTCGACGGTCAGGGCCGCTGCATCGGCGGTGCCGTCGTCGGCGATGCGCAGCGTGTCGGCAAGGACATTTTCGGCGTGCTGCGCACCGGCGGGGCGACGCTGAGCCCGTTCAACGCCTGGGTGTTCCTCAAGGGTCTTGAGACGCTGAATTTGCGCATGCAGGCGCACAGCGAGTCGGCGCTCAAGCTCGCGCAATGGTTGGAGCGTCAGTCCGGCGTCAAGCGCGTGTACTACCCGGGCCTGGCGTCGCACCCGCAGCATGAGTTGGCGCGCCGCCAGCCATCCGGATTCGGCGGTATCGTCGCGTTCGAGGTCGCGGACAAGGATCGTGCGTGGCGCCTGATCGACTCGACGCGGCTGCTGTCCATCACCGCCAATCTCGGCGACACCAAGAGCACCATCACCCATCCCGCGACGACCACGCACGGCCGACTCACGCCGGAGCAACGGCGCGAGGCCGGTATCGCCGACGGGCTGGTGCGGATCTCGGTCGGCTTGGAAGACATCGACGACATCACCGACGATCTCGGGCGCGGCCTGCGCGCCTGAGTGCCGCGATAGCGAAGGAGCAGCGCATGGCCGTTCCCTGGTTGGCAGCACTCAAGGCCGTACCCTGGTCGACATTGTTGTCGCAAGCGCCGACGTTGATCGAGCATTCGCGCAAACTGTTCACGCGTGCCGCGACACCGACTGCGACGCCGACGCCGGATGCGCTCTCTGAAATCCGCGCGCGGCTAGACACGCTCGACAGCAACGCGCGTACGCAGGCGGAATTACTGCGTCAAATCGCGGAGCAGATGCAGCGGCTGACGCTCGGGCTCGAAGTGGTCGCGGCGCGCACGCGGCTGGCGCTGTGGTTGGCGGCGGCATCGTTGATCGGCAGCGGTGCGCTCTGGCTGTGGTGGTTCGTGCGCTGAGCGAGCCGTCATGACGGCGCCGCGCCGGTTGCTGCTCGAGTTGTTCCAGGCGGGATTGGCGGCGGTTCACGGCCGCACCCGTGTGCGCAATGACTTGCGGCGGCATCCCATCCCAGGCCCATTGCATGTCATCGCCATCGGCAAGGCCGCCGGCGCGATGGCCCTCGGCGCGCACGATGCCGCGGGCGCCGATATCCGTTCCGGGCTCGTCATCACCAAGCGCGGTCACGGCGAGCCGTTGCCGTGGCCGGTGCTCGAGGCGGGTCACCCCATGCCCGATAACGCGAGCCTCGCCGCCGGCACCGCGCTGTTGCAGTTCGTGGCCGCGCTGCCGCGCGATGCGCGCGTACTGGTGTTGCTCTCGGGCGGCGCCTCGGCGCTCGTCGAGTTGCTGCCGGGCGATGCCACGCTCGACGATCTGCGCGCGCTCAACGCGTGGTTGCTCGCCTCCGGGCGCGACATTGCCGCGTGCAATCGGGTGCGCAAGCGATTGTCGCGCATCAAGGGCGGGCGGCTTGCGGCGCACCTCGCGCCGCGCAGCGTGACCTGTCTCGCGATCTCCGACGTGCCGGGGGACGACCCACGCGTCATCGGTTCCGGGCCGCTCACCGCCGACACCACGGCGGCGAGCGAGCCGATCGACGATGCGCCGCCGCGGTTGCGTGCACTGTTGTCGGCGTCCGCATCGCTGCCGGCGCCGGACGATGGGTGTTTTGCGGGCGTCGACTACCGTATTGTTGCGAGCCTCGCGGATGCGAAATGCGCCGTTGCCGTCGCCGCGCAAGCGCGCGGTCTCGGCGCGCGCATAGCGCCGACGTTGGTCGCCGGCGAGGCCGCCGCGGTTGGTGCCGCGCTCGCGCGCGAGTTGCTAAAATCCGGCGTGCCGGGGCTTACTATCTGGGGCGGCGAGACGACGGTGACGTTGCCGCCGAATCCCGGGCGCGGCGGACGCAACCAGGCGCTGGCGTTGTCGGCGGCGCTGACGCTTGCGGGCCATGCCGGTATCTTTCTGCTGGCGGCGGGGAGCGACGGCACTGACGGGCCGACGGAAGACGCCGGCGCGCTCGTCGACGGCGACACAATCGCGCGTGGGAGCGCCGAGGGGTTCGATGCCGCCCTTTGCCTGCGGCGTGCGGACGCGGGGACGTTTCTCGAGGCCAGCGGCGACTTGATACAAACCGGTCCGACAGGGACCAACGTGATGGATCTGATATTGGGGTTGCGATGTTGAGAAATGTTTATGTCGTGGCGTTCTTCGTCGGGTTCATAACCGTCGGCTGCGCGCGCCCGCCGGCGGCGCCCGGCGCCACCGCGGTATATATGGTCGAGCACGAGACCGACTTCGAACCGACGCGCACACGCATGATCGTCACGCCCGAATTCCTGCGCATCGACGACGGCCGCGACGGTGACGATTTTCTGCTGTATCACCGGGGTGAGCGCACGATCTATAACGTCAGCGCCTCGGACGCGTTGATCCTCGTGATTTCGCCGCAGCCGGTCGGGGCCGCGCCGATGGCGCTCGAGCATCGCGTTGAGAGCGAAAGCGACAACCTGCCGGATGTCGGCGGCAAGAAGGTTCGGCACTATCGGCTGCTCACCAACCGCGCTCTTTGCTACGACCTGTATGCCGCCGACGGATTGCTGCCCGAGGTGGTGACCGCGCTGCGCGAGTATCGCGAAAGTCTCGCCGGCGAACACGCGCAGGCGCTCGCGTTCACGCCGCAGGAGATGCAGACGCCGTGCGACTTGGCCAACAATATCTATGCGCCGGCGCGGCATCTGGCGCACGGGTTCCCGGTTCGGCTGGCGGAGACTAATGGCCGCGACGGCAAACGCGTGCGCACGACTGAGCTGCTGGACTATCGACAGGGATTCGCCGCGGACGCGGCGCTGTTTCGTCTGCCCGGCTATCGCCGGATGACGCTCGAGGAACTGCGCCGCCGCTGACGCGGTCGCCGCTCGCGCGCGCGGGTGGGCAGGGGTAGCTGCTCCAACGCCCAGCCGTTCGCGTCGCAACGCAGCACGCTACCTTGTTCGTACCAGTCGCCGAGCACGACGCGCCGCGCCGGCGCATTGTCGAGCGGGAAATGATGGTCGCCCGGCCGGTGCGTGTGCCCGTGGATAAGGTGCCTGACGCCGTGCGCGCGCATCAGTTCGGCGACCGCATTGGCGGTCACGTCCATGATCTCGGGCCGCTTGTTGGCGGTGGACTCACGGCTGTGTTCGCGGTAGTGGCGCACGATGGCGTCGCGTTCGGCCGGTGACTTCGCCAGGAACGCCTGCCGCCACGCGGGCGCGCGTACCATCTTACGGAACGCCATGTACTCGACATCGTCGGTGCACATTGCGTCGCCATGGCTGAGCAGCGTCGGCACGCCGTAGAGGTCGATGCGCGTCGGATCGGGCAACAGCCGGCAGCCGGTCTCACGCGCGAACACATCGCCGATGAGAAAATCACGGTTGCCATGCATCACGTACACCGGTACGCCGGCGGCAGTGAGGGTCTTGAGACCGACGCTGATCGCTTGAAACTCCGCCTGGCGCAGCGCCTCGTCGCCGATCCAGTATTCGAACAAATCGCCGAGAATATACAGCGCGTCGGCGCGACGTGCGCGGCTGGCGAGGAAATCGAGGAACAACGTCGTGATCGCTGGGCGCTCAGCGCACAGATGCAAATCGGAGATGAATAGCGTCGCCATGCGCGCTTCTTTTAACGCGTCTCCACCAGCCGCACCTTTTCAATGATGACGTCGCTGAGCGGAACATCCTTGTGACCGAGTTTCGAGCCGGTCGGCACGCCCTTGATGCGATCGACCACGTTCATCCCTTCGATCACCCTGCCGAACACGCAATAGCCCCAGCCGGAGGGCGTGGGCCCCGTGTAGTTCAGGAAGTCGTTGTCGACTACGTTGATAAAAAACTGGCTCGACGCCGAATGCGGGTCGCTGGTGCGCGCCATCGCAATTGCGCCGCGCTCATTGCGTAGACCATTCTTGGCCTCGTTCTCGATCGGCGGCCGGCCGACCTTCTGGTTCATGCCGATACCGAATCCACCGCCCTGGATCATGAAGTTGTCGATGACGCGGTGGAACAGCGTGCCGTCGTAAAATCCATCGCGTACGTAGGTGAGGAAGTTCGCCACGGTCTTCGGCGCCTTGGCCTCATCGAGCGCGAGGATGATGGTGCCGTAGTTGGTTTGCATGTGGATCATGGAACGGCCTGCGGACTCCGCGGTGGGCAAGCCCGAATTTTGACCGCATGCATAGCCTTGCGCAACTCGATTCCGTAAACTTCGCGCCGATGAACCGCGCCCCCGAAACCACGCGTTTTGCGCCAAGCCCCACGGGTTTGCTGCACCTCGGCAACATCCGCACCGCGCTGTTCAATTTTTTGCTGGCGCGTTCCGGCGCCGGCCGGTTTTTGCTGCGGTTGGAGGACACCGATGCCACGCGCGGCCACGAGAAATATGCCCAGGCGTTGCTCGCGGACTTGCGCTGGCTCGGGCTCGCCTGGGACGCCGGCCCCGAGGTTGGCGGCGAGCACGGGCCGTACGCGCAGTCCGAGCGCGGTGGGATCTACGACCGGTATTTCCAACAGTTAAGCGCCCGCGGCCTGGCTTACCCTTGTTTTTGCACCGAGCACGAGCTTGCCATCGAGCGCAAAACTCAGCTCGCCGCCGGGCGCCCGCCGCGCTACAGCGGTCGCTGCCGCGACCTGTCGCCGGCGCAAATCAAGGAACGGCGCGAAAAGGGACTGGCGGCCACGCTTCGCTTCCGCGTCGTCGACGGCGCGACCGTGGAATTCGACGACGGTGTACGCGGTCCGCAGCGCTTTGCCACCAGCGACATTGGCGATTTCATCGTGCGCCGCTCCGACGGCACACCGGCGTTTTTTTTCTGCAACGCGGTGGATGACGCGCTCATGGGCGTGACGCTGGTGCTGCGCGGCGAGGACCATTTGACCAACACACCGCGCCAGATTTTGTTGTTGCAGGCGCTCGGTCTGCCGGTCCCACGGTACGCGCACATCGCGCTCGTCGTCGGCGGCGACGGCGCGCCGCTGTCCAAGCGCACCGGCAGCAAGTCGGTGCAGGAATTGCGCGAGGCCGGGTACCTGCCGGCCGCGATCAACAACTATCTCGCGCGCCTCGGGCACACGTACGAGAGTAACGCGTTCATGCCGCTTTTAGACCTCGCAACGCACTTCGATCTCGCCAAGCTGCACCGTTCGCCCGCGCGCTACGACGAGACGCAACTCCTTCATTGGCAGCGGGAGGCGGTGCATCACGTCGATGCCGATACCTTGTGGGCGTGGATGGGCCCGGTGGTGCACGCGCTGGTACCGGCGGACCAGCGCGGCGCATTCATCGAGGCGGTGCGCGGCAACGTGGTGTTCCCGGACGAGGCGCAGCACTGGGCGCGCGTGGTGTTCGCGGACGAGATGCCGCTGTCGCGTGAGGCGCGGGCCACCATCGACGTGGCGGGCGCGGATTTCTACGCACACGGCCTCGATGCGATGGAGCGGCACGCGCTCGACTTCAAGGCCATGAGCGGCGCGCTCAAGCAAGCGACCGGGCGCTCCGGTAAAAGTTTATTCATGCCGCTGCGCGCGGCGCTGACGGGCGAGCTGGATGGACCGGAGATGGCAAAGTTGTTGCCGCTCATTGGCGCCGAGCGGGCGCGCCGCCGCATGATGCAGGCGCGCGACCGCAGCCCCCGCCCTAACCCTCCCCCGCGAGCGGGAGAGGGAATGGGAGGGGGCGCAAGATGAACTCGGCGATCGTTATCTACAACAGCCTCACGCGTCGCAAGGATCCGCTGACGCCGATCGAGTCGGGCCGCGTGCGCATGTACGTTTGCGGCATGACGGTGTACGACTATTGCCACGTCGGGCACGCGCGCGTGATGGTGGTGTTCGACATGGTGGTGCGCTATCTGCGCGCGCGCGGTTTCAAGGTCGAGTACGTGCGCAACATCACCGATATCGACGACAAGATCATCAAGCGCGCGGCGGAGAACAAAGAGCCGATCGATACCCTTACCGCCCGCTTCATCGACGCGATGCACGAGGACGAGCGCGCCCTTGGTGTGCTGCCGCCCGACGCCGAGCCGCGCGCGACGCAGCATCTGACCGACATCGTCGATATGATCCAACGCTTGGAAGGTAAGGGTCTCGCGTACCGCGCGGCGAATAACGACGTGTACTACCGCGTGCGCCAATTTCCGAACTATGGTGTGTTGTCCGGCAAATCGGTGGACGATTTGCTGGTCGGCGCGCGCGTCGACGCCGGCGAGCAGAAAGACGATCCACTCGATTTCGTGCTGTGGAAGGCGGCAAAGCCCGGCGAACCGAGCTGGCCGAGTCCGTGGGGGCCCGGACGGCCCGGCTGGCACATCGAATGCTCGGCGATGTCGACGCGCTGTCTCGGCGAGCACTTCGATATCCACGGCGGCGGGATGGACCTGCGCTTCCCGCATCACGAAAACGAAATCGCCCAAAGCGAGGGCGCGACCGGGCACAAATTCGTGAACACCTGGATGCACGTCGGTTTCGTGCGCGTGAACGAAGAGAAGATGTCAAAGTCGCTCGGCAACTTTTTTACCGTGCGCGAGGTGCTGAAGATTTATCGGCCCGAGGTGTTGCGCTATTTCATCTTGGCTAGCCACTATCGCAGCCCGCTCGACTATTCGGACGACAATCTAAAGAATGCCAAGGCGACACTGGATGGGTTCTATCTCGCGCTGCGGGGTGTAACGTCAGTCGCCGCCATGCCCGATGCGGAGTATGTCGCGCGTTTTGAGGCCGCGATGAACGACGACTTCAATACGCCCAAGGCGGTGGCCGAGCTTTCGCAACTCGCGACCGCGCTCAACCGCGCACGCCAGAGTGGGGACGGCGCGGCGGTCGCACGGCTGGCGGGTACGTTGCGTCATTTGGCCGGTGTCCTCGGGCTGCTGGGCGAGGACCCGGAAACCTATCTCAAGTCGGCTGCGGCCGCCGGAATGAGCGATAGCGAAATCCAAACGCTCGTGGACGAGCGGCTAGCCGCCCGAAAACGCCGCGATTGGGCCGAATCCGACCGGATTCGCGATGAACTTAAGCGCCAAGGCGTGGTTCTGGAGGACGGCGCGGGTGGGACGACCTGGCGGCGCGCATAGTATGGGGTGCCGTGTGCGGTGCACGTCCGCCCACGCACACGCTATTGACCCTAGGTATACTTATTAAGTAAGTTCCTGGACGTAAAACCGGAAACCAGCCAAGGCCCGCGCCGCCCGGTTTGGGGCAAAGCGGGCCTTTTTATTCAGCTAGAGAGAGTGACGTGGAATTAACCGGGGCAGATATCGTGGTGCGCAGCCTGGCCGACGAGGGCGTCGAGTACGTCTTCGGCTACCCGGGTGGGGCGGCGTTGCATATCTACGACGCGCTTTATAAGCAGGACCGGGTCAAGCACATACTCGTGCGCCACGAGCAGGGCGCGGCGCACGCGGCCGACGGCTACGCGCGCTCGACCGGCCGCCCGGGCGTGGTGTTGGTGACCTCCGGCCCGGGCGTGACCAATACCGTGACCGGCATCGCGACCGCTTATATGGACTCGATCCCAATGGTGGTGCTGAGCGGCCAGGTGCCGACCAGCCTCATCGGCGATGACGCGTTCCAAGAAGTGGATGCCGTCGGCATCACCCGCCCGTGCGTCAAACACAATTTTCTGGTGAAGAACGTCAAGGACATCGCCGTCACCATCAAGAAGGCGTTCTATGTCGCGAGCACCGGCCGCCCCGGCCCGGTGTTGGTCGACATCCCGAAGGACATCACCGCGCACAAAGCGGATTACAGTTACCCGAAGTCGGTGACGATGCGCTCGTACAGCCCGGTGACCAAGGGTCATCCGGTGCAGATCAAGAAGGCGATCGATCTCATCCTCGAGGCCAAGCGGCCGATGATCTACACCGGCGGCGGCATCGTGATCGACGACGCGGCCAAGGAGCTGACGGAGTTCGTGCGCCTGCTCAAGTATCCGTGCACCAATACGCTGATGGGCCTCGGTGGATTCCCGGCGACCGATCCCTTATTCGTCGGCATGCTCGGCATGCACGGTACTTATGAAGCGAACATGGCGATGCACGAGTGCGACGTGCTCATCGCGATCGGCGCGCGCTTCGACGACCGCGTCACCGGCGACCTCAAAAAGTTCTGCCCGCACGCGCGCATCATTCATGTGGACGTCGATCCGGCGTCGATCGCGAAGAACGTGCCGGTAGAGATTCCGATCGTGGGCGCGGCGCGCGCGGTGTTGCAGGATTTGATTAACGGCATCAAGGGCGCGAAGCAGAAACCCGATCAAGCGGCGCTCGATGTGTGGTGGGAGAGAATTAACGAGTGGCGCGGTAAGAAGTGTCTCGACTACGATCGCGCGAGCAAGCTGATCAAGCCGCAGTACGTGCTCGAACAGTTGTACCAGATCACCAAGGGCGAGGCGTTTATCACCTCGGACGTCGGCCAGCATCAGATGTGGGCGGCGCAGTTCTACAAGTTCGACAAGCCGCGGCGCTGGATCAACTCCGGCGGTTTGGGCACGATGGGTTTCGGATTGCCCGCGGCCATGGGCGTGCAGCTCGCGCATCCTAAGGCGACGGTCGCGTGCGTCACCGGCGAGGCCTCTATTCAGATGTGCATCCAGGAATTGTCCACCTGCAAACAATACGATCTGCCGATCAAGATCGTGAATCTGAATAACCGCTACATGGGCATGGTGCGCCAGTGGCAGGAGTTCTTCTACGACCGGCGCTACTCGCACTCGTACATGGATGCGCTGCCGGACTTCATCAAGCTCGCCGAGGCCTACGGCCACGTCGGCATGAAGATCGAAAAGCCGGGCGACGTCGAAGGCGCGATCAAAGAGGCGTTGAAGCTCAAGGACCGGCTGGTGTTCATGGACTTCATCACCGACCAGACCGAGAACGTGTATCCGATGATCGCCGCCGGCAAGGGCCAGAACGAGATGCATCTGGCGCCGTGCAAGGCGGTAGTGCCGACCGACCGCGAGCTCGCCTGATGCGCCACATCATCTCCATGCTGCTCGAAAATGAGTCCGGCGCGCTGTCGCGCGTCGCCGGCCTCTTTTCCGCGCGCGGCTACAATATCGAGTCGCTCACGGTGGCGCCGACCGAGGACCCGACGCTGTCGCGTCTTACGCTCGTGACACGCGGTAGCGACGACATCATCGAACAGATCACCAAGCAACTGAACAAGCTGATCGACGTGGTTAAGCTGTCGGACCTGACCGAGGGACCGCACATCGAGCGCGAGATGTTGCTCATCAAGGTGAACGCCGAGGGCGAGTGGCGCGAAGAGGTGAAGCGCCTGGTCGACATATTTCGCGGCCGCGTCATTGATGTTACGCCGAGTACGTACATCATCGAGCTGACCGGTACCGGCCACAAGCTCGACTCCTTCATCGAGGCGGCGCGCCCGGCCGGCATTATCGAGGTCGTGCGCTCCGGTGTCTCGGGCATCGCCCGCGGCGAAAAGAGCCTGCGCGTGGAGGCGCTGCCGCGCGCCTCGAGTGCTAAATAGTTTTGCGATAAGCGCCGCAGCGTGCCGGAGTCCGCATTCTAGGAGAACAAGGTGAAAGCAAAGACCGCCCTCATCGTCCCCGTTTTGTTGGTGCTGGCCCGCCCGGTGTACGCCGAGGAGGTAACGATTCCCATGCGTCTGACCGCGCCCGACGGCGTCGGCCAGGCGGTGGGTGAGATCCGCGCGAAGGACACCCCGAACGGGCTACAGCTCATGCCCGATCTGCGTGGCCTACCTCCCGGTCCGCACGGTTTTCACGCGCACGAAAACCCTAATTGCGGTGCGAAGGTGCAAGACGGCAAACCGGTGCCCGGCCTCGCCGCCGGCGGCCACTACGACCCGGACAAGACCGGCGCACATCGCGGCCCGACCGGCAAAGGCCACCGGGGTGACCTGCCGCTGCTACGGGTGGACGCCGACGGCACGGCGACATCGCCGGTGATCGCGCCGCATCTATCGGTGAAGGACCTCAAGGGCCGCTCGCTCATGATTCACGAGGGCGGCGACAACTACAGCGACAAGCCCAAGCCGCTGGGCGGCGGCGGTGCGCGCATCGCATGCGGCGTTGTTGGTGCAGGGTAGCGTACGCACATTTAGGGCGAGCGCGAGCAACGTAGGTTGATCGTCTGGACAGGGAGAACGCAATTGAGCCAGACCGAGCGCATCTATAAGATCGAACGGCTGCTCAAGAACCTGCGGTTTGTTCCCCGCCAACGATTTCTCCGCGATCTCGGCGTCTCGCCGGCCACCTTCAAGCGCGACCTTCAGCGGTTACGCGACCGCCTCAACGCACCAATCCCCTACGACCGCGCCCAAGGCGGCTATCGGCTCGGGACGCCCGCGGGCGGCGAACCGCGGCAGGAATTGCCCGGGGTATGGTTCAGCAGCACCGAGGCGCAAGCCCTGCTCACGTTCTACCACTTCCTGGAAAATCTGGAGCCCGGGTTGTTGGCGTCGCATATCGAGCCGGTCAAGGAACGTCTGAAGAACCTCCTGGAGCGCAAGGACCGCACGGTCGCTGAAGTGACGCGACGCGTCCGCATCCTGCCGCAAGCCGCGCGCCGCAACGAGCCCGCGTACTTCCAGACGATCGCACACGCGCTGCTCGAACGCCGGCGCCTGCACCTGCGCTATCGCGGACGCGAACGCGACACCGTCACCGAGCGCAGCATTTCGCCGCAGCGGCTCGTGCACTACCGCGATAATTGGTACCTCGACGCCTGGGACCACGGCAAGCGCGCGCTGCGCACGTTCGCGCTCGACCGTATCGAAAAAGCGCAAGCTGGCGAGCGCCCCGCGAAGGATGTTCCCGATGCTCGCCTCGACCGGCACTTCGCTGACAGCTACGGTATCTTCGCCGGCCGGCCGCGACGCACCGCGGTGCTGAAGTTCAACGCCGTGCGTGCGCGCTGGATCGCCGGCGAGCGCTGGCACCCCAAGCAACGCGGCCGCTTCGACGGTGAGCACTACATGCTTGAGGTTCCCTATGCCGACGACCGCGAGCTTGTCCTTGATATCCTGCGCTACGGTCCCGACGTCGAAGTGCTGAAACCGGAATCTCTACGTCGCGAAGTCGCGGACCGACTACGCCGCGCCGCCTCGCAATACGCCGCCTCCGCATATACAACCCCTCTCCGTCTGGGAGAGGGGAAGGGGTGAGGGCGCAGTCCAGTTCGATGGTATTCGCCTCGGCCAAAGTCACGGAACAGATTCTCGATGAAGAAAACCCAAGCACCCATCTACCAAATCAAAGTCACCCTGCGTCACGTCACCCCACCCATCTGGCGACGCCTCGAAGTCCCTGCCGATACCAAGCTCGGCAAGCTCCACAAGATTCTGCAAACCGCGCTGGGCTGGACCGACAGCCACCTGCACGCCTTCCGCGTCGGCGGTATTGCCTACGGCGTGCCCGATCCCGATCCGGATTTCCCCGACGATACTCAGAATGAACGCAATGTCCGCCTGAACCAGATCGCCGGTGCCGGCGAAACGCTGAGCTACGAATATGACTTTGGCGACGGCTGGGACCACGAGATCAAAATCGAAAAAACGATCGCCACCGACCCTGCCGTCCACTACCCTCGCTGCACCGCCGGCGAGCGCGCCTGCCCACCGGAAGACTGCGGCGGCCCGCCGGGCTATGCGCACCTGCTCGACGTCTTGGGCGATCCGGCGCACGAGGAACACGATGAACTGCGCGAATGGACGGGCGAGGACTTCAATCCCGAGGCGTTCGAACTCGACGCTATCAATAAGATGTTATGGCGCATGCGGTAAAGCACCAGCGCTTGACGGTTTCCGGTTGCCGTGAATGCAGCGCCTCAGGTATGGTGACAAGAGAGAGGCACCGGTTCGTCGCCTATCCAAAAATGGTTTCGTAATGGCGTTCGCTCCTCCCATTCCCTCCCTCGCGAGCGAGGAAGGGTTAGGGTGGCGGATTTTTTGAAGTTGCTTTTAGTGTGACGTTCCGTATGTAACTTGCACAATTGAATCGCTACAGCGCGTCCTACGCCGCCCTCATCCCCGGCCCTTCTCCCGGAGGAAGAAGGGAGCGTGAACCCCTCTCTCTGGGAGCGGGGTGGAGGGTGAAGGCGAGTTTTGTGAAGTTATTTTCGGGACGGGATACCAGTGAATGCGTCCATACGACCGATGCATAAAAAGGATGACGCGTGAAGCTCGCAAGCTTTGAAGCCATCGTCCGTGCGCTCAACGAAAACAGCGTGCGCTACCTGATCGCAGGCGGGCTTGCGGTAAACGCGCATGGATATCTCCGTTTCACCAAGGACGCCGACCTCGTCATCCAGCTGATACCGGACAATATTAAGCGCGCCTTCGCCGCCTTGGAGGCGCTCGGCTACAAACCGCTGGTGCCGGTCACGGCGGATCAATTCGCGGACCCTTCGATCCGCGAAGCGTGGATACGCACCAAAGGCATGCAGGTGCTGCAACTCTGGAGCGACGCTCACCGCGAGACGCCGATCGATGTGTTCGTGCACGAGCCGTTTCGTTTCGACGAGGAATTCTCAAACGCGCTGGTGAAGCCGCTGTACGGTTCGATCGAAGTGCGCTTCGTCTCTATCCCCACCCTGATCCGCATGAAACAGGTGGCCGACAGGGAACAGGACAGGGTAGACATCGAACACTTGCGTATCAGGCTGGAAGACGATGCCAAAGACTGAAAACCCCGGCGAGATAAACTGGAGTCTGGCAACCTGGGATGGGTCGCGCCGCGAAGCGCTGCGACGCTGGGCGCAACTGCCGCTGGAGCGCGTGATCGCCGCACTGGAAGAGATGCAGGAACTGAGCGACATGCTTGCGAAACCGCGCTCCGTCGAAGCAGCGGTGCCATCAGTCCACGAGCAACACGGTAACTACAACGCCGCGGCCGGAACCCGACCTGCTTGCGCGCCGACCGGCCGACAATCGAATAAAAGCGGCGATCGCGAAGAATAACGCGGATGAATATGGAACGTGATGAACTTCTCAAGCGCATTTCCATCGACCCCAACATTTGTTTCGGCAAACCGTGCATACGCGGTACACGCCTGTGGGTGTCTTTGATACTCGACAATCTCGCGGATGGCATCGATGAGCGCGAGTTATTGGAAAATTGTTTAAAGCTCACGCATGAAGATGTCTTCGCCGCCATCGCCTACGGCGCCGAAATGTCGCGCGAGCGTTATGTGAGTCGGTGTGAGATTCAATCTCGACGAAAATATCGGGTTCAATGTTGCCCGGGTTGTACGCGAGGCCGGTCACGCTTACCGGGCAGCTGCCGACGGGTCTGCTTCAGGAAAATATTACGGGGCGCTTGTGGATCGTCGAGATCGGACTAATCCGCATACATCAAACCAACGAAACGAGCGAATAACTAATCGGCGGCCGACGGTGCGCAACGTGGCTCAGTATCGGCCCCATATAAAAGAAGTCAGAACCGAACGTTCTCGGCACAGGTGGCCGATCGCGCAGGGCAAACCGAGCACGCAAGGGATTAGACTGGTCGTGCCGCGAAGCACTGCGCCGCTGGTAGCAACTGCCCACTGGAGCGCGTGATCGCCGCACTGGAAGAGATGCAGGAGCCAAGCGATATGCTTTCTGCCTCGCGCCCTGCTGAAAACAGAAGCCGCAGGAATGAGACAGTTAACTACTCGGCAGCCGCTTTTTGGCGCGCGTCCCTTGAGGTCGGCACTGAAATCGAGCGATCGTAGTAGACCAAATGACAGTGTCGTCAATGGGTTGGTCCACATGGCTCAAGGCCCGCATGAGACACCTATTGGCTCACTATTTGAGCCACTAAGGTGGTTAGCATGCGCCGAGAGACCTAACCAGCGAACGAGTCGCCGCAAATCCTCGAACCTTGCACACAAAATCCATGTACCTTGCACACAGCAAGAATGATTGTGGAGTTACGCACCCGCTCAAAGTGCACTTGACGAGTGTTTCGGCGCTCGCGCGAAAGTTTCTGGAAGGAAATCCAGCTGCTGACGAAGCGGCTCTCGCCGGGCTGCTGCACGATCTCGGTAAATACGGAGATCGTTTCCAGTTACGCTTACAAGGAAAAGATTCGGGGCTCGACCACTGGTCGCAGGGGGCCTGGTTCGCGCTGTCGAAGTACCGAGCCATTGCCGCCGCATTGGCAATTCAGGGACACCACGTCGGTTTGCAGTATTTAAGCAACTCGGAATTGAAGAAGCTCAAGCTCGAAGAGCTCGTATCGAACCACCCATTCCAGTTGCGGCTCAGTGAATCGAGCATCGAAGTACTGGAAAACCGATTCGAACAGGACGGTCTGGCGGCACATGCTGTTCCCGCAACGGTGCTGGGAAACAGCACCGATAGCCGTGTAGACCGCATGCTCGATGTGCGCATGCTGTTTTCAGCGCTGGTGGACGCGGACTTTCTCGATACCGAAGCACACTTCCATGGTGATGCCAATGGGAAATGTCCGCGCGAGCCTGGGCCGCCGTTGAATGCCGAGAAGGCACTGGAAGTTCTGCTCGGCGAGATCGCCAACAAACAGAAGACAACCAAGGCAGCGCTCGCAGTGGCAACTGTGCGGAAGTCACTGTTGGAGGATTGCTTAAATTCCGCCTCGGGCGACACCGGTCTATTTACATTGACTGCCCCGACGGGCAGCGGAAAGACACTTGCCATGCTGGCCTTTGCCCTCAAGCATGCAATCGCACACAACCTGCGACGGGTAGTAATGGTCATTCCCTATCTTTCGATCATCGAACAGACAGCGGCTATCTATCGCGATCTGTTCGCACCTGTCTTTGGCGAATACTATGTTCTAGAGCATCACTCGCTGGCCGGCCCGCGAGAAGAACAGAGCAGGGCCGACAGCGAAGGCATGGGGCC
>JBKHXU010000089.1:0-2040 GCA_046565865.1 Gammaproteobacteria bacterium
CCGCCGGTGCCGCAGGTGTCGACCAAGTGCGGATCGTCGATCTCCACACGCGTGCACAGCTCGCGCATGACCTCGGCGGCGGCGGCAATCTCTTCCACCGTCTCGCCCTTCATGCGCAGGCCGATAAGAAAACCGCCGATCTGCGCCGGCGTCGCCTGACCGGTCATGATCGTGCGCATCACGGTGCGCATGTCGTCGGCGCTCAAATCGCGGCGCTCGGTGACGGTACGAATAGCGGATGACATGTCCATGGCAGTCAGGCGGCGAGCGCCGGCGTGGTGAGAAAATTTTTCAGCAGCGCGTGCCCGTGCTGCGTCAGGATCGACTCCGGGTGAAACTGCACTCCCTCGACCGCGAGCCGCTTATGGCGCACACCCATGATCTCGCCGTCCTCGGTCCAGGCGGTGATCTCGAGACACTCGGGCAGGCTCGCGCGCTCGATCACGAGCGAGTGGTAGCGCGTCGCCTGAAACGGCGACGGCAGGCCGCGGAATACGCCCTTGCCGGTATGCTGAATCATCGAGGTCTTGCCGTGCATGAGTTCTTTCGCGCGCACGATGCGCCCGCCGTAGGCCTGGCCGATGCTCTGATGTCCCAGACACACGCCGAGGATCGGAATTTTGCCGCCGAGTTTTTGAATCGTCTCAACCGACACGCCCGCCTCGGTCGGCGTGCACGGTCCGGGCGAGATGACGATGTGCGTCGGCCGCAACCGCTCGATCTCGGCGACGCCGATCTGATCGTTGCGATGCACCTGCACGTCTTGGCCAAGCTCGCCCAGATATTGCACCAGGTTGTACGTAAACGAGTCGTAATTGTCGATCATCAGAATCATGTCAGCCTTCCCCGCGGCCATCGAGCCCGCGCGTCGCAAGCGCCACCGCGCGGAACACCGCGCGCGCCTTGTTCATCGTCTCCTTCCATTCGAGCGCGGGCACGGAGTCGGCGACGATGCCGGCGCCGGCCTGGATGTAGAGCGTGCCATCTTTAATAACGGCGGTACGTATAGCGATGGCGGTGTCCATGTTACCGCTCCAGCCGAGGTAACCCACAGCCCCGGCGTACACGCCGCGCTTGACCGGCTCGAGTTCGCCGATGATCTCCATCGCGCGCACCTTCGGCGCGCCGCTGACGGTGCCGGCGGGGAAGGTGGCGCGCAGCACGTCGATGGCATCCAAACCCTGTTTCAATTTCGCCACGACGTTGGAAACGATGTGCATTACGTGTGAGTAGCGCTCGATCACCATCTGATCCGTCACGCGCACGCTGCCGGTCTGGGCCACGCGGCCGATATCGTTGCGCCCGAGGTCGACCAGCATCAAATGCTCGGCCAGCTCCTTGGGATCGGCGAGCAATTCCTGCTCGAAGCGGCGGTCCTCGGCCTCGTCGTGGCCACGCCGGCGCGTCCCCGCGATCGGGCGCACGGTGACGTTGTCGTCTTCCAACCGCACCAGGATCTCCGGCGACGAACCGACGATATGAAGCGCCTTCAGATCGAGGAAGTACATGTACGGCGACGGATTGAGCGTGCGCAGCGCGCGATAGAGATCGAGCGGCGCCGCGGCGTACGGAATCGAGAGCCGCTGCGACAGTACTACCTGCATGATGTCGCCGGCACGGATGTACTCGCGCGCGCGCTCGACCGCGGCCTCGAACGCCGACTGCGTGAAACCGGAGACGAAGTCGCTCTCGCCGACTGCGCGGGCGCTACCGGAGAGCACCGGCTCGGGCAACCCTTCGCGCAGACGGGCAACCAGCTCATCCAGCCGCCGGTTGGCGACGGCGTACGCATCCTTGATGGCCGGATTGACGTGAATCACCACGTAGAGCTTGCCGGCGAGGTTGTCAAACACGACCACCTCGTCCGACACCATCAATAGAATGTCGGGAGCACCGATCGTGTCGTCTTTGGCGAGCGCGCCGAGCTTGGGCTCGACGTAGCGCACCGTTTCGTAGCCGAAGTAACCGACCAGCCCGCCGGTAAAACGCGGCAGCCCCGGCGTCGCCGGCATGCGGTAACGCGTCTTGAATTCACGGATG
>JBKHXU010000090.1:0-6815 GCA_046565865.1 Gammaproteobacteria bacterium
TCGCCCGGATTGCTGCTCCGCCATCTTTGCCGCGTGAAGCACTAAAGCGCTTGCCGTATCCGATCGGGCTACGGCCGGCGGCATTTCAAGAGGCGTCCGGAAAAGATCGGTCTTAGTAACCGTCGGACCGGCCGACCCGCTCACCCTCGCCACGCACAGCGACCGTCGTCGCCTATTCCTATATCAACGCCAAGGGTATATTGCTCCCACTGCAAAACGCAGGGAGCATCGCCTGAAAAACAAAAACTTCCTCGCCCACCTAAAGAAAGAACTGCCGACGTGGGCCGAACGCGGCTGGGTCGCGCCCGGCGCGAATCGGGCGATCCTCGATCACGTCGCGGCGCAGGGCAGCGGGGCGCCCTACCTTACTTATGCCTTTTCACTCCTCGGCGTCCTGCTGCTCGGCTCCGGCATCGTGACGTACTTCGCCGCCAACTGGGGCGGCATCCCGAAGCTCGTAAAGCTCATTATTCTGTTCGGCTCCATGTGGCTCGCGTACGGCGCCGCGTGGCACGCGTTGCGCAACGAGTATGCGCCGCTGCTCGGGCACGCGCTGCTGCTCTTGGGCACGCTTCTGTTCGGCGCGAACATTATGTTGATCGCGCAGATCTACCACATCGACTCGCACTTCCCGAACGGCGTGTTGCTGTGGTCGCTCGGCGCGCTGGCCGCGGCCTATCTCATGCGCTCGCAACCCGTGCTGGTCGCCGCCATTGCCCTGGCGTGGCTGTGGACCACGCTCGAATACGATCACTTCTGGATTCGCCGCAACATTCACTGGCCGTTCTTGTTCCTATGGGCCGCGTTCCTGCCGCTCATCTATCGGCACAACTTTCGGGCCGCGTTGCACGTGGCGTTGATTGCGTTGCTGATCTGGAGTGTGTACACCTTCGGCTTCGGCAAGCTGTTCGACGACCCCAGCAACAGGCTCTACCTTGTACAGTTTTATTTCCTCACCTACCTCGCCGTGTTCCTGCTCGGCATGGTGTTCGCCACCTACGATCGCCTGGCGACTTTCGCCCGCCCGGTGCAGCGCTACGGCCTCTTTGCCGCACTGGTGAGCGCCTACGTGCTTACTTTCCCGCGGTTGCAATCGGGCCGTTGGACGCGCTGGAGCGAGGACGCCGTGCGCGACACCGCCGGCGGCAACTGGCTCGCGCTCAGCTTCATCGGCCTCGGACTCGTGGTCGCGCTCGCGCTGTGGCATCGCGCGCGCACGTCCTCCGCCGGCGAACGCCCGGCGTACCTCAAGTGGGGGCAGGTACTGATCGGCGCCGTCGTGCTGCTGCTGCTCGCCAATCTCTTCCTCGGCGGCGCGTACGGCGGCTTGGTGGCGGTCGGATTCAACCTGCTCTTCTTCGCCGGCATGATCTGGCTCATCTACGCCGGCATGCACACCGACGACCGCTTCCTGGTGAACCTCGCCTTCGTGTTCTTCGGCGTGGTGCTGCTCACGCGCTACTTCGACACCTTCTGGACGCTGCTCAACCGCTCGTTCTTCTTCATGATCGGCGGCCTCGCGCTCATCGCCGGCGGATATTTTCTGGAGCGTAAGCGCCGGCAAATCACCGCCGACATCCTGTCGCGGCGCGCGGGAGGTGCACCGTGAGCATCGGCCTGCGCATCGCCATCATCATCGCGCTGCAAACCCTGGCGCTACTCGCCATGGTCGGCATGAAGCAGTACACGCTCTCCACCGGCGCGCCGATCGTGCTCAAAACTTTACCCATCGACCCGCGCTCGCTCTTTAGCGGCGACTACGTGCGCCTGAACTATTCCATCAGCCAGCTCGATCTCGACCAACTCGAAGGCGACGACACCTTCGAACGCGGCGATCCGGTATATGTGCTGGTAAAGCAAGGCGCGGAATACTGGGAACCGGTATCGGTCCACCAGCAACAACCCACCGTCACCGCCGGCCAAATAGCCATCAAGGGCAAAGTGGAATACGTTAACGAAACTCGCTGGCGACCCCGCGGCCAGCCACCCGCACCAACGAAGTCGATCAGCGTGAAATACGGAATCGAAAACTACTTCGTCCCCGAAGGCGAAGGCATGGCTCTAGAGCGCCCCAAGCCCGGCGAAACGGTTTCCATCCGCGTGGTCGTGGACAAATACGGCAACCCGGGGATCAAGGCGGTGTTGGTGAATGGGAAGGAGCGGTACGTGGAGCAACTTCTATAGCGCTAAGCGCAGCACTCAACAGCATCTCGCGCATCGTGGCTGAGCACAAAACACGTAGACCCCAGCACACCATCAGGGAGGCTTTAAGAAACCACGACGGCCAGTGCCTGAGGGGTCGCCGCCTGAAGATAATAAAGGTCAGATCACAGTTTTTCCTATATGAGAGAAACAATTTTTCCGCCGCTAGACCCTTGCCAAGAGATACACGCCGACACCAACCATGACACTCCCGGCGAAAACGTTGATCGCTCTCGCCGCCTTTGATCCTTTAAAAAGCCTCCCGGCTCGTTGTCCCAGGAATGCGTACATCAGCTTCGGTCCGCCGACGGCGCAGGTTGCGATGACCAGAATGATGCCGGTGTCGGTCAGCGAGAGTGCCGATAGGTTTACGAACGCGGGCAAGAACCCGAGATAGAAAAGGATCGCTTTCTGATCGCCCAAGGTGACGAGCAATCCAGTCAGGAAGCTCGATGACATGGCGCTGCTTTGTTTCGCTTTCTCGGCCTTCGGTTTGGACGCCCACAGCACTATTCCCAAACCGATCAGATACGCGCCCCCGAGGTACTGGATCAGCACGAATTGATCGCCCAGCAATGTCGCCAGAACGGACAGGCCGTAGATAGCGATCAATATGAAAATCATGTCGCCCACGACGATCCCGGCCGACGTGAGCGCGCCGTGCGCAAAACCGAGCGCGGCCGATCGCGCCGAGACGGCCAACACGCTGACGCTCGGCACCGAGGCGCCGAGGACCATGATCCCGGCGAGCGCGGCGATGTTGGTTGGTGTGAGACTGGTTTCCATGCGGCATGACCGGAAGTAAGTGTCGCGCGGTCATCTTATAGCAGGAACCGGGGGTGTTCTGGAGCGGGCGCCGCAACAAAGAACGGGCCCGTCACTTCATTTTGGCGGTGAGGTCGGTACTCGTTTTGTTTAGCTTCAATTGTCCGTCCGCCCCCACAGTTTCGGCGTCGCATGCGACAACCCGCTCGTTCGACCACTTTGGGTTTCGGCAACGGGGTATTTCCGCAAGTTTTTCTCCATTCGCGTTGAACGCCAGCACGCTATGGAGGAGGTGGTCGCCAGCCTGTTCTCGGGCACATTCAAAAGCAATGCGACCGTTCGCCGCCACTGCGCGGCCAGGACTTGGGCAATTGTCCTCCAACGTTATGCGCTTGGTTGGCGGATCGATGAGCACAACACGCTCACGTCGACCTTCGAGCGGGTCGTCCGGTACGTTGGCGTAGTAGCGAACAACTATCAGGGCACGGCCATCGGCGAGCGGCTGTACTGACGAAACACGATCGGCATCGTCCCAGTTCACGACGTCGCTGGGCACATCGGCGATTGATTTGTCGATGGCAGGCATGCGAAAGGCGATGAGCGAATTTGGCTTGACGTCGCAACGCTTGATGTACGCATCTTTTAGCGACGGACGTATTTGTGCAAGTATGTTCTGAGCGCTGACGGCGGAGGTCGCTACCTCCGCTACCCAGGCGAATACATTTTTCTTGTCGCCGCAGTCTTGCGTTTGAACGATTAGGCCATTTGGATAACGCTGGAATAGAGGTTTCGATTTTGCGGCGATCTCTGCGGCAGAAACATCGCTGGCGCCGACGACAAGCCACACGCGCTCCGCTTTTGCTGGGCACGCCACGGCGAACAGCGCGATGTTTAAAGCAAGCAGCCTGCGCATCATAGCCCGCTCTCCCGCTTAACTTTGGATAAGTCGGAATTCGGCAGTAACTGCACGTGTGCCCAGTCGCGAAAGCCGGGCCAATCGCCGCCCCAATACAAGCCCTGTTTCTTTGCTTCTTCTCCCAACGCCTTCCAAAACCCAGCGGTTTCCGCTTGTTTGGACCAACCGAATCGACTGTCGATTATGTCAGCGGCATATGCGTTGGGGGTGCCATCCGTTTTTTGGGCGTTGTGAAAACTGAATTTTACTTTGGTGTTTCCCAATCGATAGAGATGGAGTTGCGTCGCAACTGATCGCCAGCCGTAAAATATTGTCGGACTAAATCCGCGTTGCTTGAGGGCGTCCACAACCGCCTTAACTTTCGGACGTAAGCTTGGCGTTAAGCTTCGACTCTTTTTTTCTTGTGACCATTGAGTGCTATCGCCACTCCATTGGGAGAGAGGAGACTTCGTTGACGCACCACTTGTACTCGCAAGTCTGGTCCACGTCTTGCGGTTCGGTTCGATCACACCGTCCGGCTGCTTCAAAAAAGACGCCTGAAACTGCCGAATTGCCTGAATCGTTTTTCGCCCACAGATGCCATCGACCGGTCCCGGATCGTAGCCTTTTGTTTTCAACAACGTCTGCACGATTAATACATCTTGGCGAACGTTTGGCTGTTTTTCACCGACCGAAAACGTAATCACGACTGGTCCCTCCCGTTGTCATTCCCTGAGAGAAGCATAATTGACGGTTGCCGCCGGGTCTATTGAGTATCGTTTCGAGTGGCTTACCGAATGCGGCGCTATTGGTTGATGTGACGCTGTTTTCCATGCAGCATAACCGGAAAGTATGCGTAGCGCGGCTGTCTTAATTTAGTAGGAACCGGGAAACCTGTAACACCGCTCGGGTACGGGTCGCGGGTCAAAGCTAGACCCCCTTAACATGCTTCGCACTAGCGCTTACTCAGCCACCACAGCGCCACAGATCCCACGGCGAGAAGAGCCAACATCGCGGACGACCAGAACAGGGAAGCGCGAGCCTTATCGCGATTTTCTTTCATCTCCTGTTGCAGTTCGTTATTCAGCCGCTCCACTTCTTTCATCGTTGCCTCGGCTTTCGCGATGCCATCCTCGGGGCGGATCCCCTTCATCAACTTGTCCATCTGCGCCATTCTGGTATCAATCGACAAGTCTCCAGATATCAATGTGACGCCGATACCGGCGGCGAATCTTCCGCGCAGATGATTCACCGCGGCCTCGATATGTGCCGGTGTGTGCGAAAGATAGTCGATGGGTATCGCGATCTGGTCGCGGCTGACGGGTGGATTCAATCGGCGCAGCCAGCGCATGACCGGATGCAACCGTCGAGGGCCAGGGTCGATACTTACATCCTGGAAGAATATCCGCGGGTTGTGTCACCGTTACACAGGTTGCGAATTGGAACAAGCTCTATATTTACCTGATTCTATCTCGTAAAGGAGACGACAGAAGTGTCGGTACCATCAACGTCATCAAAAAGTCTGGGTAGCGCCGTTAGGCATATCGTGCTGTTTTGCGCCGCTTCCATCGCATCTCCCGCATGCGTAGCTAGTGGCGGGCCTGACGTTAACGATCTTAAAGACCCCGATAAACTGCTCGCACTGCGTCACAACGCGTCACAACAAGATCGCCTGCTTGCCGACAAAATGTATCGTCATGCCACAGAGGCCGCGAAAAAAGACGCAGCCTCGGCGGCAAAAGCGTTTGGCGAAAGCGCTCTAATTTGTCCGACGTCACGCGCACTCGCGGGGCTGGCAGAACACCGGGCAAAAATGTTGGCGAAGAAACACGACGACGTTAAGCGCGAAGCATTGAGGGAAATCAGTGCCTATCTCAACTCGGCGGAGCGGCTGAATGCCGTAGACAAACTGTTAACGCTCGAGGAAGCGCGCTGGCTCGCTGAGGATAAGGCCTGCATTAACCAGCGCCTTGCGAATCAAGACACCCGAACGGAGTGTCGTCCCATGCAATGGCTGGAAATGCGCTAGGTGTGCAGCATACCCAACGGCACCACGGACCGTAAGCGACGATAGTCGCGAATTATTTCTTGCATGCGATTGGTCGGTATAGTTAATCCTTCCATTTGCCTCAGCAAGCGAACCACTCCTGCGCCAAGCGTTTCCGTTAGCCGTTGTGCTCGCGTAGCACGCGGTGAAACAAGTCGTTCAGCTGACCAATGACGATGGGCGAATGGGACTTTTTGGGAACTTCTGTCGGCTCGGATTCCAATTCAGCCTCGATGAATTCATTCAATACGGGCACTGCGGCGGCGGAGCCCAATTCGGGGGCGCGCCGCTTCTGCTCCAGCAGCGTGTGAATTGCGAAAAGCACCGCCGGTTTATCGTCCAAAAGCGTCAGAAGCTTCTCGAACTCGATCGGGGCCGCAGCGCCTGTCTTTGCCACCCAACGGGCGGCTAGTAAAGGGCGCAAGACATAGAAGTACTTTTTCAACGGAACGACTTCCTCGCGCAGATATCCCCGATAGTTGGTCCTCGCCATGCTGAGGTAGTGATAAATCCCTTTGTCGGGTGCGTAGACGGTCGGAAGAATGCTGAGTGCGCCTGCCCGAAACTGGCTCTTCTCCATGTAAGTGATGGGTGACTGGATCCACTCTATGAAAGCGGGGTTCGATTTCCAGTAGAGCCTCAACGATTTCCTGGCATCCCACCCATTGAGATCAATATCGTCGGTGATCGGGTATTCGATGACGTCGCGCCGTTCTTCGAGATCAACTGCCAAATACCAGTCGGGCTCGTGCACGTATACGAAACGAACATCGTAGTCGCTGTTCGGCGAAGCAAAACCCCAGGCGCGGCTCCCGGACTCGATAGCAAACAGTATGCGAACGCCGTGCTCCTGTTCAGCTCCGGCGAGGCGTCGCAGTATTTCCGAGCGTACGTGTTCCGGGATCA
>JBKHXU010000091.1:0-12923 GCA_046565865.1 Gammaproteobacteria bacterium
AGTGTATTCGCGAACTCTCCGCCTCACCCCTCTCCCGGAGGGAGAGGGGGAGTTGGTGGCGCTGATGCGCACTATATATACCGGATGTCGAGGATCTCGTACTGGCGCACGCCGTCCGGCACGCGCACCTCGACCACGTCGCCCTGCTCCTTGCCGATCAGCGCCCGGGCGATGGGCGAGGCGACGGAGAGCTTACCCTGCGCAATGTCCGCCTCATGCTCGCCGACGATCTGATACGTGACCTCTTGGCCGCTGCGCTCGTCGAGCAGATTGAGCGTGGCACCGAACACGACTTTGCCGTTCGCCTTTACCGTCTTAGGGTCGATCACCTGCGCGTTGGCGAGTTGGTGTTCCAGCTCCTTGATGCGGCCTTCGACAAAACTCTGCTGCTCCTTGGCCGCATGATATTCCGCGTTTTCCGAAAGGTCGCCGTGCGAGCGCGCCTCGGAAATCGCCTGGATAATGCGCGGGCGTTCGACGGTCTTAAGGCGCGTGAGCTCGGCGTTGAGCTTCTCGGCGCCGGTCACTGTCATCGGCACCTTGTTCATGCCGACAGCTCCTGATGCAGCTCTTGCAGCCGATTCACCGTCACGTTGTGCAGGTGCGCATGCGCCTCGCGTGCGGCGCGCGCGGCGGACAAGGTGGTGTAATTCGTCACCTTGTGTTGCAGCGCGTGGCGCCGAATCGGGAACGAGTCTTCCCAGCTCTGCTTGTCGGAGAGCGTGTTGATGATGATGTCGATCTCGTCATTCATGATCATGTCGACGATGTGCGGCCGGCCCTCGGACAGCTTGTTGACGGTCTTGACCTGGATCCCCGCGGCCTCGAGCACAACGGCAGTACCACGCGTGGCCAAGACGTCGAATCCGTTTTGACTGAAGTAGCGCACGATCTCGACCACACCTTTCTGATCGGCGTCGCGCACGCTCACAAAAAGCCGCCCACTGCGCGGTATCGCGCTGCCCGCGGCAATCTGCGACTTGGAAAAGGCCTCGCCGAAGGTCCGACCCACACCCATGACCTCGCCGGTGGATTTCATCTCCGGCCCGAGCACGGTGTCGACCCCGGGGAATTTGATGAACGGGAAAACGGCCTCCTTCACAGAATAATAGGACGGCACGATCTCCGCCACCACCCCCTGCTCGCGCAGGCGGCGCCCGACCATACAGCGCGCCGCAATCTTGGCCAGCGGCCGGCCGGTCGCCTTCGATACATAGGGAATCGTGCGTGAGGCGCGCGGATTCACCTCGAGCACGTATACCTCGCCGTCCTTTACAGCGAACTGGACATTCATCAACCCTATGACCTTCAGGGCCTTGGCCATTTTGATGGTCTGCTCGCGCAACTGCTGCTGGAGCTTTTTGGAAAGACTGAACGGCGGCAGCGAGCACGCCGAATCGCCGGAATGCACGCCCGCCTCTTCGATGTGCTCCATGATGCCGCCCAAAATCACGTCATCGCCGTCGCTGACGGCGTCGACGTCAATCTCGGCCGCGTCGCTCAGAAACCGGTCGAGCAGCACCGGCGAATCCTCGGACACGCGCACCGCCTCGCGCATGTAGCGCTCCAGGTCCTCGCGCGCGTGCACGATCTCCATCGCGCGGCCGCCGAGCACGTACGACGGGCGCACCACGAGCGGGTAGCCGATCTTCTCCGCCAGGCGCACCGCGGCATCGGTGGTGCGCGCGGTCGCGTTCGGCGGCTGCGTGAGTTTGAGCTTCTTGATCAGCTTTTGGAACCGCTCGCGGTCTTCGGCAAGGTCGATCGAGTCGGGGCTGGTGCCGATGATGGGCGCGCCCGCGTCGTGCAGCCCTTGTGCGAGCTTGAGCGGCGTCTGTCCACCGTACTGCACGATGACGCCGGCCGGTTTTTCCAACTGGATAATTTCGAGCACGTCTTCGAGCGTCAGCGGCTCGAAATACAACCGATCGGAGGTGTCATAGTCAGTCGAAACCGTCTCCGGGTTACAGTTGACCATGATGGTCTGGTAACCGTCTTCGCGCAGCGCCAGCGCCGCGTGTACGCAGCAGTAGTCGAACTCGATGCCCTGGCCGATACGGTTCGGCCCGCCGCCGAGCACGATGATTTTCTTGCTCGCATCGGGCGCGGCCTCGCACTCCTCTTCGTACGTCGAGTACATGTACGCCGTGGTCGAGACAAATTCGGCGGCGCACGAGTCGACGCGCTTGTACACCGGGCGCACACCGGCCGCGTGCCGCGCCTTGCGCACGCGCTCCTCGGTGCTCGCCAGCAATTGCGCCAGCCGGCGATCGGAAAATCCCATCCGCTTCCACGCGCGAAAGTCGGCGGCGGTCGGCTTGCGTTTGGCCTTGGCCACGATCACTTTTTCCGTCTCAACGATCTCCGCGAGCTGCGCCAGGAACCACGGGTCGATGCGCGTGAGCGCGTGCACCTCATCGAGCGTCATACCGGCACGGAACGCATCGCCGATATACCAAATGCGCTCGGGCCCCGGTACGAGCAGCGCCTGCTTCAAGCGCGTACGGGCCGCCTCGGCATCGGCGGAAAAGTCGAGCCGCGGTTCGAGACCGTAGCTGCCGACCTCAAGACTTCGCAGCGCCTTTTGCAGTGACTCCTGAAACGTGCGCCCGATCGCCATCGCCTCGCCCACCGATTTCATTTGGGTCGTGAGCGTGGGATCGGCCTTAGGAAATTTTTCAAACGTGAAGCGCGGAATTTTCGTGACGACGTAGTCGAGCGTCGGCTCGAACGACGCCGGTGTTACGCCGCCAGTGATGTCGTTTTTCAATTCATCCAGCGTGTAGCCGATCGCAAGCTTGGCCGCGACCTTGGCGATAGGGAAGCCGGTCGCCTTCGACGCCAGCGCCGAGGAGCGCGACACGCGCGGGTTCATCTCGACCACGATCATGCGCCCGTCGGCGGGATTCACGGCGAACTGCACGTTCGAACCGCCGGTATCGACGCCGATCTCGCGCAGCACCTTGATCGAGGCGTCGCGCATCAACTGGTATTCCTTGTCGGTGAGCGTCTGCGCCGGCGCCACCGTGATCGAGTCGCCGGTGTGCACGCCCATGGGATCGAAATTCTCGATCGAGCACACGATAATGCAGTTGTCGGCCTTGTCGCGCACCACCTCCATCTCGAATTCCTTCCAGCCGATGATCGATTCTTCGATCAACAGCTCGCGCGTGGGCGAGGCATCGAGGCCACGCTCGCAGATACTGATGAATTCGTCCTTGTTGTAGGCGATGCCGCCGCCCGAACCGCCGAGCGTGAAAGAGGGGCGGATGATTGCGGGGAAGCCGATCATGGCCTGCACTTGCAGCGCCTCTTCCATACTGTGCGCGATCGCGCCGCGCGCGCATTGCAGGCCGATCGACTCCATCGCCTTCTTGAACAGCTCGCGATCCTCGGCCTTGTCGATGGCGGCGCGGCTGGCACCGATCATCTGCACGCCGAATTTTTCCAGCACGCCTTCGCGCGCCAGATCGAGCGCGCAGTTCAAACCCGTCTGTCCGCCCATGGTCGGCAGCAGCGCGTCCGGCCGCTCACGCTCGATGATCTTCGCCACCGTCTGCCAGTTGACCGGCTCGATGTAGGTGGCGTCCGCCATCTCGGGATCGGTCATGATGGTGGCGGGATTGGAGTTCACCAGGATGACGCGGTAACCCTCCTCCTTCAGTGCCTTGCACGCCTGCGCCCCGGAATAGTCGAACTCGCACCCCTGCCCGATGATGATGGGGCCGGCGCCGATGATGAGGACGCTCTTGATGTCCGTGCGTTTAGGCATCGGCAGCTCCCAGCTCGCCCCCTCCCATTCCCTCCCCTGCTACGCGGGGGAGGGTTAGGGTGGGGGGATAGGCGAAGGAATGCTGGGAACCGACGCTTACCATGTTCGAAGTCACTTGTAGTAGTGATTGACTGATCGTTAAACCGAGGCGCGACGCTCGACGTCGACACGCGACGCGGGCTGCGCGGTTTGTGCGTGCGCTTGCATATCGGCGATGAAGCGATCGAACAGCGCACACACATCGTGCGGTCCCGGGCTCGCCTCGGGGTGGCCCTGAAAGCAAAACGCCCGCGCATCGGTGCGCGCCAGTCCCTGCACCGAGCCGTCGAACAGCGAACGATGCGTCACGCGCAGGTTGGACGGCAGCGTTGATTCATCCACCGCGAAGCCGTGGTTCTGGCTGCTGATCATGACGCGGCCGGTATCGATGTCGAGCACCGGATGGTTCGCGCCGTGGTGACCAAACTTCATCTTGATCGTGCGCGCGCCGGAAGCGAGGCCGAGCAGCTGGTGTCCAAGGCAGATGCCGAACACCGGCACGCCCGCGGCGATGATCTCGCGGATCGCGGCAATCGCGTAGTCGCACGGCTCGGGATCGCCCGGGCCGTTGGAAAGGAACACGCCGTCCGGTTTTAGCTTCAACACCTCGGCCGCCGGCATGCGCGCCGGCACCACCGTGATGCGGCAGCCGCGCGCGGCGAGGTTGCGCAAGATATTGCGCTTGATGCCGTAGTCGTAGGCAACCACACTAAAGCGCGCATCGGGCATGGCGGCGTGACCCTTGCCCAGCTCCCACAGCCCTTCATTCCATATATAAGGTTCGGCGGTGCTGACGACCTTGGCCAAATCCATGCCCTTCAGTCCCGGGAACGCGCGCGCCGCTTCCAGTGCCGCCTTCTTGTCGGGCTTGCCCTTCGCTACCGCGAGGATGCAGCCGTTCTGCGCGCCTTTATCGCGCAGCAGGCGCGTGAGCCGGCGCGTATCGATGCCGCTGATGCCGACTTTGCCATGGCGGCGCATGAAGTCGGTAAGCGATTCGGTGGAGCGGAAGTTGCTGAGCCGCGGCGGCAGATCGCGAATGATCAAACCTTCGGCGTAAATCCGATCGGACTCCATATCTTCCGGATTGGCGCCGGTGTTGCCGATATGGGGATAGGTGAGGGTGACGATCTGGCGGAAATACGACGGATCGGACAGGATTTCCTGGTACCCGGTCATGGCGGTGTTGAACACCACCTCGCCCACCGCCCGCCCCGGAACGCCGATGGACTCACCGTAGAACAGCGAGCCATCTTCCAGTGCGAGCAGGGCCGACGTCATCTCTTCCTCGTGGGATTCGCGTGCACGCGCATGAAAACAGGAGAGGCCTTAAGGCGCTCTCCTGTTTGCTCGTTCGCGGAATCGGTGCAAAAGGCTGAGACCGGATGCTACGCAAGGCATCCTGAAAAATCAATTGAAGCGGCGCAGCGCGCGGCGTGGAAAAACTACCGCAAGCCCAGCACGTCCTGCATGTCGTACAGGCCGGGGCGCTGCGTCATCAGCCAGCGCGCGGCGCGCAGGGCGCCGGTGGCAAATGTAAGCCGCGATTCCGCATGATGCCGGATCTCCACGCGCTCGCCGCCGCCGGCGAACATCACCGTGTGATCGCCGACGATGTCGCCGGCGCGCACGACCGCGAAACCGATGGTGCCCGGCTTGCGCTCGCCGCTACGGTCGTAGGCCGCCACCTCTTTCAGGCTGCGCCCGCGCGCTTTAGCCACCACCTCACCCATGCGCAGGGCCGTGCCCGACGGTGCATCGACCTTGTGCTTGTGATGCGCCTCGATGATCTCGACGTCGACGTCGTCCTTGAGCACACGCGCCGCGAGCTCGAGCAGCTTGAGACAAAGATTGACACCGACGCTCATGTTGGGTGCGAATACGATGGGGATCTCGCGCGCCGCGGCCTCGATGCGTGCGCGGCCGGCCTCGTCGAAGCCGGTGGTGCCAATGACGATGCGCTTGCCGCGCTGGACGCAGGCGGCGAGGTTAGAAAACGTGGCCTCGGGCCGCGTAAAATCAACGAGCACATCGAACTCGGCGGCAGCCATATCGCCGGTGACGCGCACGTTGTTGCGACCGATGCCCGCAAGATCGCCGGCATCGGCGCCGATAGTTGGCGTGCCCGGGCGCTCGAACGCCGCGACGAGCTTAAGGTCCGGCATCTGCGCCACGGCTTGGATCAACGTACGGCCCATGCGCCCGGCGGCGCCGGTAATGGCGATGTGGGTCATGCGGGCATGTTAAACGCTCGCCGGCGCCTTGTCGAAACGATGGGCCTACAATTGCAAAACGCCGTCCATGGCGTTTTTCAACTTACTATCGGCGCGGCGCATGTCCGCATCTCGCTAACCGCTGAGGAAACTCTTGATCTTGTCTACCCATGAGGACTCGCGCGGGCTGTGGCGCGCGCCGCCCGAGCGCAGGGACGCATCGAACCGTTCCAACAACTCCCGCTGCTCCGCGGTCAGGTTCACCGGGGTTTCGATGCTGACGCGACAATAGAGATCGCCGATGGCGCCGTTGCGCACGTTGCGCACGCCCTTGCCGCGCAGACGAAACAGCTTCTCGCTCTGCGTGCCGGGCGGGATCTTGATGCTCGCGCGTCCGTTCAACGTCGGCACCTCGAGCTCGCCCCCCAACACGGCAGTCGCGAAACTGATGGGCATTTCGCAATAGAGATCGTCGTGATCGCGCTTGAAGATCGGGTGCGGCTTCAGGCGCACCTGCACGAACAGGTCGCCCGGCGGCCCGCCGTTCTCGCCGGCCTCGCCCTCGCCCGCCAAGCGAATCATGTCGCCTTCGTCGACACCGGGCGGCACTTTCACCGACAAGGTCTTGGTGCGCTGCACGCGCCCTTCGCCATGGCAGGTTGCACAGGGTGAGCTCACCACCTTGCCGCTGCCGCGACAGCTGGGGCACGTTTGCTGAATCGAGAAGAACCCCTGCTGCATGCGCACTTGGCCCATGCCGGCGCAGGTACGGCATGGGGTGGGATGCGTGCCGGCCTTGGCGCCCGAGCCTTTGCAGGTGTCGCACGTTTCGACTGTCGGCACCTTGATGCGCACCTCGGTACCGGCGACCGCGTCTTCGAGCGAGAGCTCCAAGCTGTAACGTTGATCGGCGCCGCGGAAGGTTTGCGACGTACGCCGGCCACCACCGAAGATGTCGCCGAACACGTCGCCGAAGATGTCGGCGAAGTTGGCATTGGCGCCCGCGCTATAGAACCCACCGCCCGCGGCCGCCGCCGGATCGACGCCGGCGTGGCCGAACTGGTCGTACGCGGCGCGCTTCTGCGCGTCGGACAGAATTTCGTACGCCTCTTTAGCTTCCTTAAATTTCGCCTCGGCGGTTTTGTCGCCGGGATTGCGGTCCGGATGGTACTTCATCGCCATCCGCCGAAACGCCTTGGTGATCTCCGCCTCCGACGCGTTGCGCGCCACGCCAAGCGTTTCGTAGTAATCGGCCTTAGCCATTGCTCACCCTTGTTGAACCCAAACGCGCGAAAGGCACAGTGGTCAGCCGTTCACCACCGTGCCTATCGAGTCACTTCAGTGGCCGTCGTGTCGACGGCACGGACGCATTACTTCTTGCCCTTGCTCTCCTTGACCTCCTCGAACTCGGCATCGACGACGTTGTCCTTGTCGCCGCCCTTGGCTTGGCCCGCCGTGCCGGCCTCGGCCCCGCCCGCCTGCGCGCCGGCCTGTTGCTGCGCGCTCTGGTACATCTGCTCGGCGAGTTTGTGCGAGGCCTCCATGAGCGTCTCGGTCTTCTTTTGGATCGCGTCCTTGTCGTCGCCGCGCAACACGCCTTCGAGATCCTTGATCGCGGCCTCAATTTTGTCCTTGTCCGCCGCGGCCAGCTTATCGCCGGCGTCCTTCATGCTTTTGCGGACGTTGTGGATCATGGCGTCCCCCTGATTGCGCGCCTCGGCTAACTCGCGCGCCTTGCGATCTTCCTCGGCGTGCGCCTCGGCGTCCTTTACCATGCGCTGGATCTCATCCTCGGACAGACCGGACCCGGCCTTGATGACGATCTTGTTCTCCTTGCCCGTGGCCTTGTCCTTGGCTGACACGTGCAGAATGCCGTTGGCGTCGATATCGAACGTAACCTCAATCTGCGGCATACCGCGGGGAGCCGGCGGGATGCCGGTGAGATCGAACCGGCCGAGCGACTTGTTGCCCGCGGCCATCTCGCGCTCGCCCTGGAGCACATGCACCGTGACCGCCGACTGGTTGTCGTCTGCGGTCGAGAACACTTGCGACGCCTTGGTCGGGATCGTGGTGTTTTTCGGAATGATCTTGGTCATCACACCGCCCAGGGTCTCGATGCCGAGCGACAGCGGCGTCACGTCGAGCAGCAGTACGTCCTTGACCTCGCCCGAAAGCACCGCTGCCTGAATCGCCGCGCCGATCGCCACCGCCTCGTCCGGGTTGACGTCCTTACGCGGCTCCTTGCCGAAGAAGTCTTTCACCACCTGCTGCACCTTCGGCATGCGCGTCTGACCGCCGACCAGGATTACGTCGGCGATGTCGCCCGCCTTGAGACCCGCATCCTTGAGCGCGATCTTGCACGGCTCGATGGTGCGCATGATGAGGTCTTCCACGAGCGACTCGAGTTTGGCGCGCGTGAGCTTGATATTGAGGTGCTTCGGTCCGGTGGCGTCCGCCGTGATGTACGGCAGATTGATGTCAGTCTGTTGGCTCGACGACAACTCGATCTTGGCCTTCTCGGCCGCATCTTTGAGGCGTTGCAGCGCGAGCGGGTCCTTGTGCAGATCGATGCCCGCGTCTTTTTTAAACTCGTCCACGAGGTAATCAATGATGCGCTTGTCGAAATCCTCGCCACCGAGGAAGGTGTCGCCATTGGTGGAAAGCACCTCGAACTGGTGCTCGCCGTCGACTTCCGCGATCTCGATGATCGAGATATCGAACGTGCCGCCGCCCAGATCGTACACCGCGATCTTGCGGTCGCCTTCCTTCTTGTCCATGCCGAACGCGAGCGCCGCCGCGGTCGGCTCGTTGATGATGCGCTTCACATCTAGACCGGCGATGCGCCCGGCATCCTTGGTCGCCTGGCGCTGCGAGTCGTTGAAGTACGCCGGCACCGTGATGACGGCCTCAGTGACTTCGGTGCCGAGATAATCCTCGGCGGTCTTCTTCATCTTTTGCAGCACGCGCGCGGAGATTTCCGGCGGCGCCATTTTTTTGCCGCGCGCCTCGACCCACGCGTCACCGTTCGGCGCGCGCACGATCTTGTACGGAACCATTTTCACGTCGCGCTGCACCACTTCGTCTTCGTACTTGCGCCCGATGAGGCGCTTGACGGCATACAGCGTATTGTGCGGATTGGTGATGGCCTGGCGCTTGGCCGCCTGGCCGACAATGACCTCGCCGTCCTCGGCGAACGCGACAACCGACGGCGTGGTGCGATCGCCTTCACTGTTCTCGATCACGCGGACCTTGTCGCCCTCCATGACCGCGACGCAGGAATTGGTGGTGCCAAGATCAATACCGATTATTTTCGCCATCGTGTAATCCTCAAGTATCCTGCTGATGATTTAACCGGCTAATGGGGCCGGAACGCCGTTTTTCAAGCGCGGGCTTAGCTCGCCGCCGTGGGTGCACGGGCCACCACCACCATTGCCGGGCGCAATACCCGGTCCTGCAGCAGATAACCCTTCTGCATAACGCTAACCACGTGATTCGGAGGGACTTCGTTGCTCTCCACCATGCTGATGGCATGGTGCCGGGTAGGATCGAACTTCTCCCCCTTGGGATCGATAAGGGTAAGGCCGAACTTACGGAACACGTCGTCCATAAGTTTGAGCGTCAGATCCAAGCCTTCGTGCATCTTCTGCACCGCGTTCTGCTGCTCCTGGTTGATGTCGATATTACGGGCCAGCTCCAGGCTGTCGCGCACCGTCACGATCTCGCCGGCAAAACGCTCGATCGCGTATTTGTGCGCGTTGCTGACGTCGATTTCGGCGCGGCGACGGGCGTTCTCCATGTCGGCGCGGGCGCGGAGGAACCTGTCGCGCGCGTCGGCCAGCTCGGCCTTGGCGGCGTCGAGCTGCGCTTGCAGCGACGGCGTGTCGTTGGTGGAAGCAGTTTCAGCGCGCGGCGCGTCGGCGCCGGTGTCGGCGGCGGTCGCCGCGGCGACTCGTTCGTGTTCCTCGGCCATTACTACCTCTAGAAGTTGCGTTCGCGAATACGGGGCTTATGGGGCTAGGAACGCGGCGTTTCAAGCCGCGACGAGGCGCCGCCGGTATTCAAGGCAGCGCTAAGCAGGCGCGCGGTGAGATCGACCACGGGGACGATGTGTTCGTACGGCATGCGCGTCGGCCCAATGACGCCCAGTATGCCGACAATCTGTTTGTCGAACGTGTACGGCGCGGTCACCACACTACAGTCCTGCAACGCCTCGTAGCCGGACTCGGCGCCGATAAAAATTTGAATGCCCTGCACCTGCATACTCTGGTCCAGCAGGCTCAATAAATCTCGCTTGGTATTGAATGCGTCGAACAGCTTGCGCAGTTTCTGGATATCGCTCAGCTCCGGGATGCCGACCAGATTCGACTCGCCGCTGACAACCAGCTCATCGCCCTCGTCGCGGTCTTTGTCTTCCGCGAACGCCTTGCGCGCCATTTCCATGGCAAGACCCATGATGCGCTGCAGATCGGCGCTGGCCTGCTGCATTTCATTGAGCAACGCGCGTTTGACATCGCTGAGCGGCAAGCCCGCATAGCTCTCGTTGAAATAATTGGCTGCTTGCGTCAGCTCCGACGCGGAATATTCGCGCTCGCCGGTGATGACGCGGTTGTGCACGTGGCCGTCCTGGGTCACGAGGATTACCAGGATGCGACGCCCTGACAAACTGATGAAATCGATATGACGAAACGCAATCTGTTCGTCGCGTCGCGGCAGCAGCACGATGCCGGCGAGCTTGCTGATCTCCGATAGCAGGTGCGAGGCGTTTTCGATGAGTTGTTGCGGATCCTGGTCCGCGCCCAGCTCGCCCTCGAGCTTGCGCACCTCGCCGACGTCGAGCGGACGCACCTTCATCATGGTGTCGACGAACAGCCGGTAACCGAGCGGTGTCGGCACGCGCCCGGCCGACGTGTGCGGCGAGCGCACGAGCCCCAGGTCCTCGAGATCGACCATCACGTTGCGCACCGTCGCGGGGCTGAGATCGATACCAGCATGGCGCGCCAGCGTGCGCGAGCCGACCGGCTGACCCTCGGCGATATAACGCTCGATCAGTGTCTTCAGCAGCAGCTCAGCGCGCGGATTGAGTACGATGCCATCACCCATAACACGACTTTAGCACTCTACCAAAGCGAGTGCCAACCGACCGCCAAGCGGTCGTCCCGAGCAACCGAAACATGTCATTTCGAGCGAAGCGAGAAATCTCCTCCATTGGCGCGGCACCAGCAGCCAGGGCTCCCTCGCTTTCGCTCGGACGACCGCTGCGCGGTCGGTTTGGCCCTCATGCCCCCGCATGCTAGGTTATCCCGCTCTCGCGCCTGGGAATGTCATGAAACGACCCATCAAGACCGTCGGCCTCGTAGGGAAATACCAGCACGAGCCGGTGGCCACCCATATCTTGCAGCTCGGCCGCTTCCTAATAGAGCGTGACCTTAAGCTCATTGTCGACACGCATACCGCCAAAATGCTGCGCGAACCGCTTGGGCCGGCGCAACCGCTGGCCGAGATTGGGCGGCATATCGACCTCGCCATCGTCATCGGCGGCGACGGCACCATGCTGCATGTCGCACGCAGCCTGGCGGAACATTCGGTACCGATCATCGGCGTGAACCAGGGACGGCTCGGGTCCCTCACCGATATCGATGTCGAGCACATGGAACAGGAGCTCGGGCGCATCTTGGACGGCGATTATCAGTCCGAGCGGCGGCTGCTGCTGCATGCCGAGATCATGCGCAAGGGCCGCATCGTGCACGCGGCGCACGCCTTCAACGACGTGATCATCAACAAAGGTGAGCTGGCGCGCCTGATCGAGTTCGAGACTTACATTGGCGGCGAGTTCGTGCACAGCGTGCGCGGCGACGGCGTCATTGTCGCGAGCCCGACCGGCTCGACCGCGTACGCGCTCTCGGCGGGCGGGCCGGTGCTGCATCCGACGCTGCCGGCGATCGGCGTCGTGCCGATCTGCCCGCATACGCTGTCGACGCGTCCGATCGTGGTGTCGAGCGACAGCACCATCGAGATCGTCATGATCGGCCTTGCCGGCTCGCATGCGCACGTGACCTTCGACGGTCAGTTGAACTACGTGCTCGAAGACAACGACCGCATCTACGTACGTCGTGCGGAGAAACCGATCGAGCTTTGGCACCCGTCGGGACGCGGCCACTTCGACGTGCTGCGCGCCAAGCTGCACTGGGGCACGAAATACTGATGATCGAATCGCTCCACGTCCGCGACTTTGCGATCGTCACTAGTCTCGAACTCGCCTTCGAGCCAGGACTGACCGTGCTCACCGGCGAGACCGGCGCCGGCAAATCGATCTTGATCGACGCGCTCGCGATCGCGCTCGGCGGTCGCGCCGACGCCGGCGTCATCCGCCACGGCGCCGCGCGCGCCGAGGTCAGCGCGGCGTTCGCGATCAAGGCGAATTCCGACGCGGCGCGCTGGCTCAAGGAGCACGATCTCGATAGCGACGGCGATTGTCTGCTGCGGCGCGTGATCGAGAACGAACGTGGCTCCAAGGGCTTCATCAACGGCCGGCCGGTGCCGATCCAGATGCTGCGCGAGTTGGGCGAGCATCTGGTCGATATCCACGGCCAGCACGAGCATCAATCGCTGCTGCGCCGCGACGCGCAGCGCGAAATCCTCGATGACTATGCCGGCCTGGGTCCGGCGGTCGCGGCGCTGAACGATCACTATGACGCGCTCAAGGCATTAGACGACCGGCGCCAGGCGTTGCTGCAACAGGCCGGCGACCGCGGCGCGCGCGTCGAGCTGCTGCGCTATCAAGTGCAGGAATTGGACGCGCTCAACCTCACGCGCGAGGAAATCCCCGGGCTCGAGGCCGAGCATGCGCGGCTCGCGCACGGCGCGGAGCTGATCGAAGGCGTGCAAGCGGCGGTGCAGGC
>JBKHXU010000092.1:0-26280 GCA_046565865.1 Gammaproteobacteria bacterium
GCGTCGAGGTCCCGGGCAAACCGGCGTACCGCCCGTTTCACGACGTGCAGATTCTGGTCGAAGGCTACGCCGCGCGCGCGCTCGGTGACTTGGTCCGCGACCGCTGGCAGCGCGCGACGGTCCGGCGCATTCAGCCGACGCCGCCGGCCTCGGCCGGCGCGCCGTGGCCGGACGGGCTCGCGCCGGATGTCACCGACGTGGCGCTGGCGATCGCGCGCACCGATCCCGCATACGACGGTCGGCCGGAGGTGCGGGAGATTGAGTTGCTGTATCGCGACGCCATCCGTGCCGCGCGGCGTTACATTTACGTTGAGAATCAGTTTCTAACCGCGAATGGCATCGTCGACGCGCTCACTGCCCGGCTCGCGGAAAGCGATGGGCCGGAGATCGTGCTGGTGCTGGCACTGCGCACCGACGGTTGGCTGTCGCAACAAACGATGGACGTGTTGCGCAGCCGCATGGTGGACCGGCTGCGGCGCGCCGACCGGCACGGGCGCCTGCGCGTCTACTATCCCGATCTGCCGGGCCTCGAGCCGCACTGCATCAACGTCCACAGCAAGGTGATGATCGTCGACGACGAATTCGTGCGCGTCGGCTCGGCGAATCTGAACAACCGCTCGATGGGTATCGATACCGAGTGCGACGTCGCCTTCGAAGCGTCGGGCGACGAGCGCGTGCGCCACGGCATACGCGGGTTCCGCGATCGACTGCTGGCCGAGCATCTGGGCCAGGAACCGGCGCAGGTGACGGCGGCGATCGCCCATCGCGGCGTGATCGCCGGCATCGATGCGCTGCGCGGCGGCACGCGCACGCTGCGCGAGTTCGCGCCGCCGTCGCCGGAAGAAATTAAATCGTGGCTGCCGAACCCGGAACTGCTCGACCCGGAGCGTCCGATCGATCCGGATAAGCTCGCGGACGAATTCGTTCCGCCGGACGAGCGCGTGCCGGCGCACCGGCGGCTGATGCTGGGGCTCGGACTGCTCGTGACGCTGCTCGGGCTCGCCGCCGCCTGGAAGTGGACGCCGCTCGGCGAGTGGCTCAACGTCGAAACCTTGAGCGACTACATCGCGCTGTTCAGCGACGGTCCGGCCGCGCCGTTCATCGCGATCGGTGCGTTTCTGCTCGGCGGTGTGCTGGTGGCCCCGGTCACGCTGCTGGTGGTGGTCACGGCGCTCGCGTTCGGCCCGGTGCAAGGATCGATTTACTCGCTCGTGGGTAGCGTCGCGAGTGCGGCGCTGCTGTATGGCATCGGCCACGCGCTCGGGCGCAATACCGTGCGGCGACTGGCCGGGTCGCGCCTGAACCGCTTGAGCAAGCGCCTCGGCGAGCGCGGCATCATCGCCATCACCGTGCTGCGCATGCTGCCGGTGGCGCCGTTCTCGGTCGTCAACCTGGTCGCCGGCGCGTCGCACATCCGCTTTCGCGATTTCATCATCGGCACCGTGCTCGGTTTGTTGCCGGGCGTCATCGCCATCAACTTCTTCGTCGACCGCGTCGGCGCGACGTTTCAGAATCCGGGCATCGGCAGCGCGTTGGCGTTGGTGGCGGTGGTGTTGCTAATCGCCGCCGGCGCGATCTGGTTGCGGCGTTGGGCCACACGCCGCAGCGGCCCACCGAGTGCCGCGTCATCCAGTGCATAGACGCCGCGTAGCGCGTTCGCGTCGTAGCGCATCTGCTTTGTAGGGTATTCCAAATTCGCATTCAGGAGTTGCCCTGATGGCCGCGCGGGGGTGAACGCGTGACACTCTCTGGGCTGGCCCCCGGCGGCGCGGCAATCGGTAACTCAGGGAGGAGGTTTGAAATGGCGACGGTGCTCGTAACCTCGAATGGGCCAAGGGTGGTCGCCGCCGGCGACGCGCTGTTGGCCGTGGGCGACTGGGACGGCGCCATCCGCGCGTTTCAGCAAGTCATACACGTGCATCCCGACTCGCAGCCGGCGCACGCGGGGCTGGCGCGCGCTTTTCTCGACGGCGGATTTACCGACAACGCCATCGAGCATTTTTGTCGCGCCGCCCGCCTGGGCCCGTTGTCGCCCGCGCACGCACATGCGATGGCGAGTGCAATTCGGGCGCGTGACCGGCGTCAACGCGAACTGCGTCGCGCGAGCGAGGTATGCGGCCGGCGCGCGCTGCGTTTTCTCGGCGCCGGTTGGGAAGGCGCGAACTACGTCGTCCGCGAGCGCGACGGCAGCCGCAGTGTGGTCAAGCTGTTTCACCCGGCCTTCGTCCGGCTCATCAATTTTGACGGACTCGGCGGCATCTATCGGCGGCCGGTTGCGAGCGCGGCCGGCGACATGCGGCGCATGGCGTACGGACCGGCGGGTAGCGGCCACGCGCTTTACGCTGCGCGGCCGATCGAAATCGACGGCCAGATCGTGGCGATCACCTACCGCTACGAGTACCTCATGCCGATCGGCTGGCGTTGCCTGCGCACGCGCAGTGCGCGTCTGGCGCTGCTGGCCGCATTTTGCCGCACGCAAGCGTATCTGCTCGGTACATTCGCGCTGACCTTGTCGGATGCGTGGGCGAGCCGGCAGTTCATGTTGAATCTCGATGGGCAGCTACGTTATATCGACTACGGCACCACCATCGTCCCGGTAAACGATTTTCGTTGCCGCGAGGATCACTGGGAGGTGCTGGCCGCGATCGAAGTTCTGTTTTCGGTATTCGAGCCGCGCCGCGAGGCGGTGTTGATCGGTTTAACGGCGGAGCAGGCCGCCGGTCGCATCGGTGTGCTGAATGCGCAGGCGCGTCACCTGCCGCTGGCGAGGGAAATGTTGCGTCACCTCGAATCCGGTAAATGGGAGGTGTTCACCGACGCCGATTTTTATCGATACCTCGGCAAGGGCGCGCCGGTCGCCGTCGGATTCCTGTCGCGGCTCGTGGGCAGCGCCGGTCTGCTGCGCCGGCGCGTGCAACAGCTCGGTGTTGCGTAGCGCCAATGCGTGCGTTGTGGTCCGAAGCGACGACGCTGGGACGACGCGTGCGTGGTCGCATGATCACCGAGTACCAGCAGTGGGAGTTTCGCTGGCGCGCCGCGCGCGTCGCCAGCCGCGAGCGCCTGGTCTTGCCGCACTTCGTCGTGATTGGCGCGCGCAAGTGCGGCACCACCTGGCTGTACGAGAACCTGCGCGCGCATCCGGCGCTTTATCTCGCGCCCGGCAAGGGCGTGGAGTTTTTCAACAATCGCCTGCACAACGGCGTGCGGTTTTATGCCAGCCGTTTTGCCGACGCGCACGGGAGGCTCTGCGGCGAAGTCTGCGGCGGCTATTCGTTCATGCCACGCGAACGCATCCGCTGCATGCAGCGGCTGCTGCCGCAGGCGCGGTTGATACTGCTCATGCGCAATCCGATCGAGCGCGCCTGGTCGCAGGCGTTGATGCAGCTCGTGGTTCAGAGCGGACGACCGCAGGAGGCGATTCCCGACAGCGAGATGCTCGCGTTCCTGCGCTCCGACTTCGTCGTGCGTGCCGGGCGCTACGCGGCGATGCTGGATAACTGGCTCGATGTGTTTCCCCGCGAGCAGTTGCATCTCGGTTTGTTCGAAGACATTGCGAACCGTCCGCAGACGCTGCTGCGTCGCGTATTGGAGCACATCGGTGCCTCGACCAATGTCGATTGGGTGCAGTTTCCGTTGTACGACACGATCCTCCCGCCGGCCGGGGCGCAATACGCCGATCGTGACCCGGGGCGGGGCGTGACGGTACGCGAACACGAGTCGAGCGAGAAACGCATGCCGCCGCGCTACCGTGACTTTTTGCGCGAGCAGTATCGCCCTGACATCGAGCGCCTGATTGCGCGCTACGCGCTGCCGGTGCGGCATTGGCTCGGTTGAGACGGCGGAGTCGGCGGACGTCAACCGCTGGGCGTTCGCTGCGTGCGCGATAACCGTTTAGGGCAGGGTGTTATCGGGGCCGGGCGGGGTTCTGGCAAAAAATTCCCCGGCCATTTCGCCGGGGCGAACGTCGGAGGAGACGCTTACAGATGGAGCGCGCTCAAGGTCGGGCGCTTTTCTTGGTGGAGTCGGCGGTGCAAGCAGGTTCGTTATGGTTCCATTCGTAGAAACAATCGATCGTTTCCCGGTTCTCCGAGCGGTCCGCGGCGGGTGCAGATCGGTCTGCGGTGCTTTCCGGGCTGGATACCTGCGCGGCACCGACGGACAACGCCGGGACCGGAAGCCCGACGGACTCTTCCTCAGCGCTGGCCGCGGTCGCGGCCGATATCAGAAGCAGGGCAGCAAGCGTTAGGCGGTAGGTCATGATGGGTTCTCCTATGTGACGGGTTTGGTTCGACGCCGGGGCCGGGTGGCTGGCGCCATGAGCGTCACACCATAGCGCCCATGCCGCTGTCTTTCTGTGAAGCTTGTCACAACGATTCGCATTACTCCGCATCGCCGTCATCCACGGCGACACGCGGTTTACGTTCCCGGTAGATCTCTGCCAGCAGTTGCTCAGCCAGCGGATGAGAGGGATGGTGCTCGCGAATCGCGCCCACCATGAGCAGCGCGCGCTGCCGGCGCCCGGCTTGCAGGAACCAGCGGCCGGCATTGAAGTAGCCATTTATCCGATCGTAATCGCTCATCGTGTCGCCCTATGAGTTGCCTGGGCGACAGGCTAGTCAATGCCCGGCCGACACGCAGTGAAAAATGTCACAACCGTGGGCGGCTACTTCCAGAAATGTCATGCATGGATAGAAAAAGCTAATACGCGCTTTTCACCAGCAATACTCACGAGCCCGGCCGTTCCCGTCAATGTACGTCCAGCATGTTGGGTTGATCTTACTCTTGATCATGACCACGTGATTGACGTCCTCGACTACCGCGCCTTTTTGTAGGCCCCGGCAGTGCTTGAGATCGCCTTTCTGCACCGGCTTGACGCTGCAGCGGTCGAGGACCTTGCCCTGATCGTCGGTCGCGACGACCTGTCCTTCATCGTTGACGAGTAGCGCCGTCTTGACTTTGAACTCGCCCATCGTCTTCTTGAGCCCGTCGCTGACCGGAATTTTGTCGGGACTCTTTTCCGTGGAGCGTTCACAGGCGACAAGGCCGAGTGACAGTAGGGCGAGTATTACAAGTAATGTGTGCTTCTTGTTCATAGTGGGTTTCCTTCTTTGCTCGATTGTGTGTTGTTACGGCATTCCCGGAACTGTTAGTTCCAGGACAGCACCAGTTTGATCAGCGCCAGGCGGTCCGGCTGAACGAGTGGCAGACGCGGTAAACCGCTCTGGAAATCAGTATCGTGAAAGTTGAATTTCTCATCGAACAGGTTCTTGACCTCGAAGCTCAGTAACCCGTAGCGCTTCGGGAGCCGGTAGCCAAGCGCCAGATCGGCTATCCAAAAACTATCGCTGTCACTTGTTGTGCCTCCAGTGGCGATTTGCTGTTCGATGTTCTGACGAAAGTGCGTTGCCGTTAGCCGGGCAAAAAGGCCGGATGGGCTAAAAAATCCGAGTATGACGGGAAGCCGGCGGGTATCAAGCGCGAGGGGTCGATTCAGGCTGATCGTGCTGCTCGGGTCGCGCTCAAAGTCTTCCATATAATATTCGGTGCCTACGGCGACTGTAGAGTGCGGCGTCCAGTATAAGTAGGCCCGGTGCATCTGTTCTTCCTGGTTCTCGGTGCGCGTGACCACTGTGCCGGTTCCAAATATCGGTACGTCGAGTTTGCGCCTGGACAGCTCCAGTCCAGTGAAGAGATTCGCAGCGATATTGTGGTCGAGAGCAATGCCGTAGCGCTTCGAGTCTGTATCCGTCAGGTCATCGAAGAACTGGTTAAATCCAGCGACCTGGCTTGGCTCGATCGTCTGGTTGGACACCAGCGATCGCTTGAACACACGAAAGGCCGCGAGCCGTACCAAAGTGCTGGGCGTGGCGTTCCACGTAGCGCCAAGCTTGGGGTTGACCTGGTTCGTCTCGAGGGAGCCATATCGCAGCGAATCAGCACTGGCGCCCAGAGTTATGGCCAATGTCGAACTAAGGTTGCTGTGGGCATAGGCATAGACATTGGCATGTTCTTGCTTTGCGGTGGTCGTAGCCGTATCGCTGACCAGCACGACGGGGCCTGAGGTTATCAAGACACCCGGGTTTGTTTTCTCATCACCTTCGTAGTAGCCGACACCGAAAACGTAACGTTGACTGCCAGCATGCCAAAGTGTCTGGATCTCCGCGTTATATCCTTGAATGTCTTCGCGCCGGTCTTCAGTGGAAACAATCGGTCCGAACGGTCCGACCGGTGCGACTACCTGTGAATCTTTACGGGTGAAGTCTGTATCCCGGTAGATCGTTGAAAAAATCAGAGCGGCGTTTGGCGAAGGCGCGAGCCGGTAGCCGAACCGCGCGGTATCTTCGTCACGCGTCTGCCGGAGCGCGCTGGAGAAGTTCCCGGGATCGAAACGCATGGCGAGATCGCCATTCTCTTGCTTGCGCGAGCGAAATTCGAGCTGCATGCTGCTGTTCGGATTCGCAGTCGTCTGGACGAAGGCGTTGTAGACGTCGATATCAAGATCGTTGTTCGGCCGGAAGCCGGCGGTTTCGTGATGGAATTGCCCGAGACTGTATGACACCTTCCCTTGCAGTCCCGCGTGCACCAGCTCCTCGCCTCGGGTTCCGTTGCCGCCGGCCACGCCGGCCGCCTGCACCGTGAATCGCTCTCGTTCAAAGAGCGGATTGAATTCGCCGAAGCCGGCGCCCACCGGGCCAGCGCCGGAAAGGATGTTGATATCGGTTTCCGCGAGCTGCGGTGGCACGGGATTGATGTTGAGCGGTTGCAGGAGCTGGCTCTGCAAGGCTTCGCTGGCGCGGCCGATCTCGTGACGCCGCATTCCCGCGTATAGCTCGGCGAGAAACCGGTGCGCCGGGGCGTTCGCGGGATCCGCAGCGAGCGCTACCGCTGCCTCCTGTACCGCGAGCTGCTGGAACCCGATGTCTTTATATATGCGCGCCTGGCTCGCGCCGCGGTCGGCGGCATCTTGATCCAACGCCAGTCGCGATCGATAGACGGCACGATTGTCGTTGCGCGCGATCGACTGTTGCACGTCCTGCAGCGCCTCAACCGGGCGATTCTCCGACTGCTTGCGGATTGCGTCATAGAACCACGGGGTCGGGTCGTTGGGATCGAGTTGCTTGGCGAGGCCGAGCTGATCGCCCGCCAGGCGGTCGCGCCGCTCCTCGTAGTACGCCTTGCCGAGGTAGCTGCGCACCAGACTATTGCCGGGGTCGAGGCTCGCCGCGATTTCGATTTCGAGGCGGCCGCCGGCGAGATCGCCGTCGCGGATCTTGGCGAGGCCCAAGCCGAGACGCGAGAGCGGATCGGCCGAATCGAGGGTGATGGCACGCTCGAACGCCGCGGCCGCGGCGGCGGTCTCAATCCGCGCGAGGTGGACGAAGCCGCGCACCATGTGCGCGCGTGCGAGCGACGGGTCGTGGGTGACGGCGGTCTCCGCGGCGGCAAGCGCAGCGTTGAGGTCGCCGAGGGACAACGCCATTTCCGCCAGGCGCGCGCGTGCGAGGGCGTTTTCCGGTGCCGCCTCGACGGCGCGTTCGACGGCGGCGCGCGCGCCATCGAGATTGAATTCGGCCTGCCGCGCGTAGGAGAGCGCCAGCCACGCCGCCGGCGACGGCGACGCGGCGTCGACCGCTGCCTGCGCCAGCCGCATCGCCTCGGCCCGATCGTCGCGCGCGGTTGCGAGCAGCGACGCGAGCGCGAGCGCATCGCTGTCGCCCGGTGTGCGCGCCAGCGCGCGCTCAAGATCGGCGCGCGCCGCGTCCGCGCGCCCCACGTTGAGCAGCAGTGCGGCGCGGTAGGTGAGGACGCGCGTGTCGTCGATGTCGGTCAGCGCCTCGATGGCGGCGTCGACGTCGCCGCGGCGTTCGGCGTCGAGCGCGCGCCGCATCGTCGGGCGCTCGGCCAGTTCCTCGGGGCGGTAGTACACGAGCGGCGGGTAGTAGAGCGCCCAGTGCACGGCGTCGCGCGAACGCACCAACGCGTAAGGTGTGGGCGCGCGCCCGCGCGCGACCGTAATCGCTTCGCCGGCGCCGATGCGGGTCTCGCCCGCTTCGTTCGCCGCCCGCACCACGCCCTCGTACACCGTCAGCAGGATCTGGTCGGCGCCGATGTGCAACAAAAACTCCGTGCCCTCGACCGCGGCATTGACGTACGGCGTCTTGACGTCCAGCGAGCGTGGCACGCGACTGATGAAATGGGCGACGCCCGAGAGCAGGTCGAGCAGTCGCCGTCCGGGCTCCGGCGAAGCAAGCAGCGTGAGCGTCGTATGCTGGTCCAGGCGTACGACGGTCTCGCCGCGCAGCAACAGCGCCGCGCGGCCGCGACGTTGCACGCGCAGCGTGTCGCCGGGGCAGAAATAGTCGTGCAGACGAGCCGGGTGCCAGTCGCTAGCGTTGGCGTGGCGTGTTTCGAGCGTTCCTTGCAGCGAGACCAGCCGCGCCCAGTCGGTGCAGGGCGGTGTCTGCGCCGCGGCGACCCCGGCGTACGCCAGCAGGGCGAGTACCGGGTAAAACGCATGCGTGCGGGGCATATTGAAACTCCGCATCCTCGTTATTTCTTCTTGTTGGTGTGTACGAGCCAGCCGGAGCGAGATTCGGGCTGACTCTCCGGCTACCGCGCTGAATCGAGATGCCGGCACATGCCGCATCCCGGTAGATCCCTGGCGCCGGTTATCACGCTACGCGGTTACTCTAACGCCGGCGTGTGCGTTAAACCAGACCCAAAAGAGTCATGGCGAGGGCGGATCGCACAGGTACACCGCGCCGTCGCGCAATGCATCGCCGCCGGCGAGGCAGCGCCGCGCAAGCTCACCGTAGAACGCGCATGGCGGATCGCGGTGCTCATCCCACAACGCCTGGAACGCCTCGGCCGCCTGTGCGAAGTGGCGGTTGTAAAACAATTCCAAGGCGTCGGCGAATTGGCGGTGTAACGTCTCCGCCCCGTTCGCGGTTGCGCATAACTGGTGCACCGCCACCGGAACGGTCTTCCCGCGCAGCACGAACCGGCCGAGCGGGCGGGTGGGGAACCCGGCCAGGTCGACCAACGTTTCCGCCGAGACGACCAGCGGTACGCCAAGGGTGCGCCCCAGGACCTGCAACCGGGAGGCGGTGTTCACCATGTCGCCCACGGCGCGGTACTCGTAGTGATCCATGGCGCCGACATTGCCGAGCATGACCTCACCCGCGTGGATGCCGATGCGCGTCGGCAGCGGCGGGGTGGTTGTCGTATTGAAACGTTCGAGACCTTCCAAAATTTCGATCGCGGCGCGACAGGCGCGCTGGCGCAGCGCCGGGTCCGGGCGGGGGCTCACCCATAGCGCGACCATCGCATCGCCGACCACGTCGGACACGATACCGCCGTGCCGGCGCACGGGTGTGAACACCACTTCGTAGTACCGATTCATCAGCGTGCGCAACGCGTCCGGCGCCAAGCGCTCCGCGACAGCGGTATAGCGTTCAACATCGCTCGTGATGCATACGCCGTAGACCAGCCGGCCGAGCTGGTCCACCGCGCCGCCGCGCGCCAAGCGGTCGACGGCATCATCGGGCAGGTAATAGCCGAAGGCGCGGCGTATGACGCGGCGCTCGCGACGCGCCTCGGCGTGTCGCACCAGTATGCCGGTCATCAATGCCGCCGGCCATTGCAGCAACAGCGGCACTATCAATGGAAACCAGCGGGCATACAGCGCGAACTGGGTATGCGCGAGCGCTAGCAGGGCGCCGATGGCGAGCGCGCTGGCGCCGAGCGTCGCCCGGGTGCCAAGGACGGTGGCCATGAACCCAGTGGCCAATCCCCAGAGTGCGAGCACTCCGGCCTGCATCGCCGGCGATAGCGGTCGCACGTCCGTACCATGAAGCAGATTGGCGAAGGCGGTGGCGAGGATTTCCACGCCGCTTAGGTCGACCCCGTCGGGTCGCGAGTAGACGGTATAGAAGTAGTCCTTCTGTTCCGGTTGGTAACGTTCCGCGAAGCCGACGAACACCGCTTTGTCCTTGAGGCCTAGGAGCGGTTGCGTCAGAGCGGTGTGGTAGCCGATGGTGGTAAGCGTGCGTGCCGGCCCGTAATAGTTCAGATAACGCCGCTCCGGACCGGTGATCGTGTCGAGCAGCGCGGTGAGTCGGCGCCCACGCTCATCGGTTGCTGCGGCGAGTGCCGTCCGCATCGTGTCCAGCGCCGCCGCGTCGCGCCCGAGTGTGGCGCGCAGCTGTTGCGCCAATGGCCCGATGTCGCGCACGGCCGCGACCGGTGCCGGCACCGGCGGCGCGCCCGCGCTTGCGGCCGCCGCGGCAAGCTTGTCCTGGTAGGGCATCATATACAAATGCAGCGCGCTTACCGGCAGCGTCGCCGCGTCGCCCGCGCTGGTCTTGTACGTCCAGAATTGGTTGATGCGCACCGGCACCTTCGGCAGCGGAAACGGCGCCAGTGCGCGGGCGCTTTGCGCGAGCGGGGCAACCGGCGGCTGGATGCGCTCGATCACTGCCTCAGAACCCCCGGGGAGCGGCAACGTTTCTTTTTTCAGGTAGGCGAAGAGGGCGACGTTGCCCGCGCGCCGCAGCGCGGCGCCGAAGCGGGCGTCGCCAGCCGGATCGCGCGCCTCGCCGAAGAACATGTCGAATACGATCACCGCCGCGCCGGCGGCGGCCAAGCGATCGACCAGATCGGCGTGCAGCGTGCGCGGCCAGCGGCGGGGTTCGTTGGGTAGCTTAAGCTGCGCCGCCGAGTCGCGATCAATGGCGACGATGACGACCTCGGGCGGCGGTGGGGTCGGACCGCGCAGCGTGAAGAGTGCCGCGAGCCCGAGATTTTCCTCGAGCGCCTGGCCCCATGGACTCAAGCCGAGGGCGACGCCGCCCAGCCCGAGGCACACGCCGGCGATGACGGCGGCACGCAACCGCCGCGGTCGATAGCGCCGGGTCGCGGCCGGTGCGTTAGCGGCCGGCGCTACACGTGGTGCTTCCATGGGCTTACGTTATCATTCGCCCCCGACGCCGACAAAAAGAGCGAACCCATGCGCTTCCTCGATAAGGTACCGCTGTTCGCAGGCCTGCCGCGCGCCGACCTCGATCGTCTTGCGGCGCTCGCCACCACCCGTACGTTCCCCCGTCGCTCGCACATTGTGCGCGAGGGCGAACGCTCGGATGCGCTGTACGTCGTGCTGTATGGCCGGCTCAAGTGCTATGTGAGCGACAACGCGGGTGACGAGGTGATCCTCGGCATGATCCGCGCCGGCGATTGCTTCGGCGAGATGGCACTGATCGACGATACCCCGCGCTCGGCGTCGGTCATGACGCTCGATGCCACGCGTCTCGCGATCATCGCCAAGGACGCGTTCAAGCAATGTCTGGCGGCGCGCCCGGAAATGGCATTGAACCTGCTGAAGGCGCTCAATCGGCGCGTGCGCCTACTGACGGGCAACGTCAAGAGCTTCGCGTTGCTCGACATCGCCGGGCGTCTGGCGCGCACGCTCACGGAGCTCGCGGTGCCGCATGGTGATGGCTTTATCGTCGAGCAGCGCGTCACGCATCAGGAGTTGGCGAACATGGTGGGATCGTCGCGCGAGATGGTGACGCGCGCGCTGAAGGATCTGGTGCGTCACGGTTACATATCGATCGAGCGGCGGCATATCGTCGTGCACCCTTCCATGCCGCGCGACTGAATCCGCATCGCGGGCCGCGGTCAGTCCTTCGGTCCGGCAATCAGCCAGATCAGCAGGCCCAGAACCGGCAGCAATAGAATCAGCACGATCCAAAAGACCTTTGCTCCCGTGGTCGCGCCGCTCTGGACAATGCGCACGATGGCCCAGACATCGGCGATCAGAACGATGAGGCCGAATAGACCACCCACGTGAATCTCCATCCGTTTCTCCTTGTGTGCCTACGTTACGGGCGGTGTCACCGCTGTTGCGGGCACACCGCCGCGTATGCGGTTGACGAACTTGACCGCCATGAAGATAGCGAACGCGATGATCAGGAAATCTACGATCGCGCTGATGAAGGCGCCGTATTTCAAAAGCGGCGCGCCGGCCTGTTCCGCGGCGGCGAGCGTCTCGTACGTCTTGCCGCTTAAGTTCCAATGGAGGTGTCGAAAATCCACGCCGCCGAGCAGCAGCCCGATCGGCGGCATGATGAGGTCTTTCACCAGCGAGTCCACGACTTTGCTGAACGCGGCGCCGATGACGATGCCGACCGCCATGTCGATCATGTTGCCCTTGACGGCGAAGGTGCGAAATTCGTTGGCCCATGTCATTGTGGTTCTCCGGGTTGGGATCGGTTTACGCTACCGTTGAAACGAGGCGCCGGCAATGCGAGGTGGCGGTAAACATGACACAATACCCGCCGTCACACTAGGCTATAACGCATGACAAAAACCGGAAACCAGAATCTCGCGCTATTTTGCGATTTCGAAAACGTCGCGCTTGGCGTGCGCGATGCCAAGTACGCCCAGTTCGACATCGACAAGGTGTTGGAGCGGTTACTGCTCAAGGGATCGATCGTGGTCAAAAAGGCCTATTGCGATTGGGAGCGCTACAAGGAATTCAAGGCGCCGATGCACGAGGCCGCGTTCGAGCTGATCGAGATCCCGCACGTACGCATGTCCGGCAAGAACTCGGCCGATATTCGCCTGGTCGTCGATGCGCTCGATCTGTGTTACACCAAGTCGCACGTCGACACCTTCGTCATCATCAGCGGCGACTCCGATTTTTCCCCACTCGTGAGCAAGCTGCGCGAGAACGACAAGACCGTCATCGGCGTCGGCGTCAAGAACGCGACCTCGGACTTGTTGATGTCGAACTGCGACGAGTTTATTTTTTACGACGACCTGGTGCGCGACGAGCATCGCAAGCAAGGCCGTCGCCGCGGCGGCGCTAAGCGTGCGCCCGCCGCCAAACCGGACGCGAAGGGCGAGGACGACAAGAAGCAAGAGGCGCTTGACCTCGTCATGGAAACGGTCGAGGCGCTGTTCAAGGATCGCGGCGAGGAGGAAAAAGTGTGGGGCTCGATGGTCAAGCAGGCCATCAAGCGCCGCAAACCCGGCTTCGACGAGAGCTACCACGGCTTCGGCACCTTCGGTAAGTTGCTGGAGGAGGCGCAGGCGCGCAAGCTGTTGTCGTTGGAGCGCGATGAGAAATCCGGCGGCTACATCATCAAGGCATTCACGCATGAGTGACATGAGCGCCGTCACCTACGAGCAGCGCAAGCAGGCGTTGATCGGCCAGCTGCGCGCCTCGGGTGCCGGCGCGCTCAGGCTGGCGAAGGACACGTCCAACCTGTTCCGCGATCGCAAAGCCACGGCCGCGCAGCGGCTCGATGTGCGTAGCTTCAACAACGTGCTCGCGGTGGACGCCGAGCACGGTACCGTTACCGTCGAGGGTATGACGCCGTATGCCAAGCTGGTCGACGAGTGTCTTAAGCACGGCGTGATGCCGTGCGTGGTGCCGCAGTTGAAATCCATCACCATCGGCGGCGCCGTCACCGGCTGCGGCATCGAGTCGTCGTCGTTTCGCTATGGCTTGGTGCACGAGACGGTGCAGGAGCTGGAGGTGCTGCTCGGCGACGGGCGCGTGATCACGTGCACGCCGCACAATGAGCACAAGGACTTGTTCTACGGCTTTCCCAATTCCTACGGCACGCTCGGTTATGCGTTGAAGCTGGTCGCCAAGACCGTGCCGGTAAAAGATTACGTCGAGCTGACGCACGTGCGCCACGACGACCCGGCGCGGTTCTTCGCCGACATCGAGCGCTGGTGCAATACCGATGTCGATTTCGTCGATGGCGTGATCTTCGGTCCGCGCGAGATGTACGTCACCCTCGGCCGGTTTCGCGATAGCGCCCCGTATACCAGCGACTACACCTACGAGCGCATTTACTACAAGTCGATCCGCGAACGCACCAGCGACTACCTGACGACGCACGATTACATCTGGCGCTGGGACACGGACTGGTTCTGGTGCTCGAAGAACGTGCTGGCGCAAAACCCGTTGATACGCCGGCTGTATGGGCGCAAACGGCTGAACTCGGTGACCTATACCAAGATCATGCGCTGGAACAGTCGCGCCGGGCTCATGGGTCGCCTGCATCGGATGCTCGGCATTCACACCGAGTCGGTGATCCAGGACGTCGAGGTGCCGCTTGCGCGCTGCGCCGAGTTCTTCCGTTTTTATTTCGACACCATTCGGTTTACGCCGGTGTGGGTGTGCCCCACGCGGCCGTACCGCGACGACGTCCAGTTTGATTTGTATCGCATGCGGCCGAACACGCTGTACGTCAATTTCGGATTTTGGGACGTCATCCGCGGGCGCAAGCCGTTGCCGCCCGGGCACTACAATCGCCAGATCGAGCGCACGGTAGCGGCGCTCGGCGGCATGAAATCGTTATACTCCGATTCGTTCTACACGCCCGACGAATTTTGGGCGATCTATAATCGGCCGGCGTACGACGCGCTCAAGGCCAAGTACGACGCCGGCGGTCGTTTGAAAAACTTATACGCCAAGTGTGTGCTACGGGAATGATGAAACGATATTTTGCTGCTGCGGGACTGATATGGGCGGCGACGGTCAGCGGCTGCGTTTTCGTGCAGCCGACCGAAGCCGGAAAAAAGGTGCGAGTGCTAACGGCGGACGAGGTCGATCGCTGTCGCTCGCTCGGCAATGTGACGTCGACCGTGCAGGAACGCGTCGGTGTCATCATCCGGCGCCAGGACACGGTCGAGGACGACGTGCTGCAAAACGCCAAGAACGCCGCGGCGGATATGGGCGGCGATACCATTGTCGCCGTCAGCGCGCTCGAAGCCGGCAAACAAACCTTCGGCGTGTATCGCTGCCTCGGTCCATAGTTCGGGCGCTATTTTTTTCGTTGCCCGTGGTGTTCTTCGGCGCGCGCGCGGCGCAGTAGATCGCCGAGCACGGGATCACTGTACGTGCCGAAGGCGTCCACCACCACGCCGCGCTCGCCGTCGATAGCCTCGATGGCGTACACCACCGACATGTCATCCGGGTTGCTCGCGCCTTCGTAGCGGTGATGTTCGATCACACGCACGACCTCGGGGGCGTACAAGCGCCCGGTCTGCTGCGACTTGAGGCGACCGTCCACCGGCTCGAACGTGGCGGCGAAGCCGCGCTGGCGCAATCCCTCGAGCGCGTCGGTCAACGTTGCATACGGCTTGAAGCCCATGCCGTCTCCTTCATCAAACGGATTTCTATTGTAACGCGATGGTGCGCCGGCTTAGCCGCGCGTGTGGCGCGGGCAAACGCCGCGTGCGTGGAGGAGACAACAGGGTCGCGATTCTATTTAAAAGAGCGGCCGAGGGTTTCGCGGAGCGCCATGTTGTCGACGAACACGTTGACCGCGGCGGGGCAGGTGCAACGGCCGACATCAGGGGCGATGGGCGCGCCACAATGCGCGCAGGTTGCGGGACTCGTTTGGCGTTCGACAATCTTCGCCGCGCGCGCCGCTTGCGCCGCGCGGAACTCGCCGGATGCGGCGCTGTCTTCCGCCACGCGTGCACGCAAGGCGGCGACCTTTTCTTGCTGCGCCAGGAGTTCCAGCCGTTGTTGTTGCAGGGTTTGCACTTGGCGCAGGACCGCATACGCCGTCTTGGTATCGGTCGGAGCGGCGGCTAGGGTCGCACGCGCGGCGTCGAGGTCGGCAAGGCTCTGTTGCAGGCGCGCCGTAAGGTAGGTCTCGAACAGTTCTTCTTGCGCGAGCTGTTGCGCCTCGTCGCCGTCGGTGCCCTCGGCATCGAAAAAGTATCCGCATTCACACGCCGTCGCCTCGCGCGCCAGCAAGGTGGCGCAGGCGGGACAGGGTTTTTGAAAAATTCCGGCTGCCATTGTTGCTCCGGCAAATCGTTGAGCGACTTAACCTTTGCCGGGCTTAGTGCGCGCCAGTAAGGGTTCGGTCGCGAGTAGGGACGCCGTATTGGCGACCGATGTCTCGACCGTGTATCCGCAGCGACAATGATTGACTGCGCCCGGCATGGAAATCCCGCAGCGCGGACATTTCCGCTCGGAATCGATGGCGGTGGGGGTCGTCGCCGGGGCGTCCGATGTGCTCGCCAAAAATCGCGCCTGCTCGGCCGCGCGCTGCGCCTGCCGTGCCTCGCGTGTCTGCGCCAGCAACTGCGTCTGCAATCGTGCGATCTCGTCCTCCGCGCGCGCCACGGCGTCGGCCCGCGTCCGGTTGCGCGGGTCGCTGGCCAGTTCGCGCTGCGCCTGCTTCAGGCGTTGGCGGGCGTGTACGATGCGCGCAGCGAGATAGGACACGAAAAGCGCCTCCGCCTTGGCCGCGAGGTTGGTCGGGCGCGATGCAAGATCGCGGCAGGCCGGGCAAGTGCCGTCGGCGGCGAGTGGTTGGGTACATTGTGCGCAGAGGGTGGTCGGCGACATAATCTTTTTAAGTAGTGTTTGGAAACGAGTATAGGCAGGATGGGCCCGAACTGCCGGTATCCCGCGGTCGGCGGGCGACGCCTGCAGCCGCTGACCCGACGAGCGGGTCCCGGGCGCCGAAACTTGAAGTTTTGCCGCCGTGTCCCCAAATTCGCGCCAAAAATAGCGAGGAAGTCCGGCATGACCGTCGAAGCGCATAAAGAAACCTTGGGATTTCAGACCGAGGTCCGGCAGTTGCTGGACCTCATGATTCATTCGCTCTACAGCAATAAGGAAATTTTCCTGCGCGAGCTGATATCGAACGCCTCGGATGCCGCGGACAAGCTGCGGTTCGAGGCGCTGACCGACGCCGGGCTCATGGAATCCGACCCCGAGCTCAAGATTCAGATTCGTTACGACGCCAAGGCGCGCACCGTTACCGTCGCCGACAACGGCATCGGCATGAGCCGGGCGGAGGTGATCGACAATATCGGCACCATCGCCAAGTCGGGCACGCGCCAATTTCTGGCGGCGCTGTCCGGCGATCGCGCCAAGGACGCGCGGCTAATCGGACAATTCGGTGTCGGGTTCTATTCGGCCTTCATCGTCGCCGATAAGGTGACGCTCTACACCCGCCGCGCCGGGCTCGGCGCCGAGCACGGCGTGCGCTGGGAATCCGACGGCAAGGGCGAATACACCATCGAGACCGTGAACCGGCCGGCGCGCGGCACCGAAGTGGTGTTGCATCTCAAGGAAAGCGAGAGCGAGTTCCTGGACGGCTATCGGCTGCGCGGCATCGTCCGGAAATATTCGGATCACATCGCCATTCCGATCTATATGGAAAAGACGGATAAGGCGGGCGAGGACGAAATCGTCAACCGGGCGTCGGCGCTGTGGGCGCGTCCGAAAAACGAGATCAAGCCGGAGGAGTACGAGGCGTTCTACAAGCACGTCGCGCACGACTACGAGGCGCCGCTCGCGCACGTGCACGCACGGGTGGAGGGGCGGCAGGAGTACATCTCGCTGCTGTATATCCCGAGCCACGCGCCGTTCGATCTGTGGGATCGCGATCATCGGCACGGCGTGAAGCTGTACGTGCGGCGGGTGTTCATCATGGACGACGCCGAGCAGCTGCTGCCGAATTATTTGCGGTTTGTGCGCGGCGTCATCGACTCCAACGACCTGCCGCTCAACATCTCGCGCGAGATCTTGCAGCACAGCCGCGATATCGATGCCATCCGCTCGGGCTCGGTGAAAAAGATACTGGACCTCCTCGCCGACCTCGCGGAGAAGGAGCCGGCCAAGTATCAAACATTCTGGAAGGAGTTCGGCCGGGTGTTGAAGGAGGGCGTGGTTGAGGATCACGGCAATCGCGAGCCGATCGCGCGCCTGTTGCGATTCGCCTCGACCGCGACGGAGGGCGATGCCCAGACCGTGTCATTCGCCGATTACATCGGCCGCATGAAACCGGGCCAGGAGAAGATCTATTATTTGACGGCGGAGAACCTCGCCGCCGCGCGCCATAGCCCGCATCTCGAAATTTTCAAAAAGAAGGGTATTGAGGTGCTGCTACTCACCGACCGTGTCGACGAGTGGGTCATGAGCCATCTCACCGAGTTCGCCGGCAAGGCGCTGGCGGCGGTGACAAAGGGCGATCTCGATCTCGGCAAACTCGCCGATGAACCGGAAAAGCAGAAACAGTCGGAGGCGCAAAACGCGCACCAAGAATTGGTGGCGCGTATTAAGAAGGCGTTGGGCGATCGCGTCAAAGATGTGCGCCCAAGTCACCGGCTGGTCGATTCGCCCGCGTGTCTCGTGGTCGATGAGCACGACATCAGCGCCAACCTCAAGCGCTTGCTCAAGGCCGCAGGCCAGAGTTATCCGGAAAGCCGTCCGATTCTGGAGATCAATCCCGAGCATCCGCTGGTGAAGCGGTTGCGGGAAGAAAGTGACGATAAGCGCGTCGAAAACTGGAGCGCGTTACTGCTGGATCAGGCGATCTTGAGCGAGGGCGGACAACTTGAGGACCCGGCGGCGTTTGTGCGCCGGTTAAACGACGTGCTGTTGGTGGCGGCGCAGGCGCGCTAGCGCCGTTCCAATATTCAGCGGCGTAGAATCGCCAGTGCCGCGGCGTCGAGCGGCAGTGCCGCCATCTCCATCGAGGCCGCGTTGAACCCGAATCCGCAGCGGCATTGCGGCATGGTCGCCGGCACCTTTGACGTGCAGTTCGGGCACTCTTTGGTCGGCGGCGGCGCGACCGTTTGCGGTTGTGGCGTCACCGCTGACGGCATAGCTGCTGCTTTGAGTACGATGGCTTCCGCCTGTTTCGCCTGACGCGCGCGGAACGCGCGGCTCGGCTTTGCCGCGGGCAACGCGCGCGCTACGACGGGTGCCGGTTTCGGGCTCGGTGGCGGGGTAACCGTTGCCGCTGCGGCTTTGGATGCTTCCGCTACCGGCGCGGCTTTGCGCACTTCTGGTGTCGCGATCGTCGGCTTCAGGACAACCGGCTTCGCAATAACAATCGGTTTGCTCGGTGTGCGCGCGGGTCCAGCATGCTTCGACTTGGCGCGCGGCTTGACGCGCGGCACCGCGGCACGCGGCGCCGGCGCGATGCGGGCCGTGAGTTTTTTCAGTTGCGATGTCTTTTGTGCCTGTGCCCGCAGTTCAGCGCGCGCGCTGTTGAGCGCTTGTTCCGCCGCCAATGCTTGCGCCGCTTTGTACGTATCGCCCGGATCGGCGAGGGCATCGGCGCGTGCGACTTCGTATTCCGCCTCCGCCTGCACCACGCGCGCGGCGAGGTAGTCGTGATACAGCCGCTCCTCATGGATCGCGACCTCGACCGCCGCCTTTTTGTCCGTCACCGCCTCAGGATCGAAACAATGGCCGCACGGGCAACGCACCGCACTCGTCGGATTGGGCGCCGTGCACTGGGGGCAGTCTTTGGTGAAGATGCTCATCGCGAAGCGGTTTGGGTGTATTCCTAAAAAGAACTATGGCACGGAGCTCGGTTCCGGCGGGGACCGCCGGATAAGCTGAAGCAACCGGCGGACGAATGGGCAAGCCGGAGCCTTCGCGAATGTCCAGCGGACATTCACGCCGGCGAGCGCGAGGCAGGAGCCGAGCTGGGGGCGCGACAGGGGCGAGGCGGGGAGGTCGTGAATGTCCAGTGGACATTCACGCCGGCGAGCGCGAGGCAGGAGCCGAGCTGGGGGCGCGACAGGGATGTTAAGCGGTAGGCCGACAAACGAAGCCCCGCCCAAAGACATTTTTCTACCGCAGCAACGCGCGCTGCGATCGAAAGCGTTGGCGAAATATCCGTTGTTGCCCGGCCCACGGCCGGTCCCAGGCTAGATCCGGGCGTAACAATGCGCCACAGAGCGTGACCAGTCCGTCGATGTCGTCGAGATGCACAAACTCCGGGGCCGGTCCCTCGGGTCGCGCGCAGTCCGGTCCGCCTTCGAATCCCTGGTTGTGGTAGTTGCCAAGCGGCACCGACAGACCGATCGCGCGCAGGCCATAGGCAATCGCCGCCGTCGCTTCGCAGGTGCCGCCGTCCATGATGCGCCGTTGGTGCCGGCCCGGCAGTACCGTGCGCGCGATCTCGCTCAGAATATTTACGCCGCCATGATCGAACACCGTGCGCCGATCACCGAGACGCACGACCGGTCCACGGCCAATGACGGCGTTGGGTAGCGTGCGTGAGGTTTCGAGGCTGACGCACACGACGTTATCGCGCGGCGTGAGCCAGCCGAGTTCGAAGTGACCGATGGCGCCGACGAAGCCGACCTCTTCAGCGCGCGTCAGTAGGCCAAGGAATGGAATATCGGCGCGGCGCCGCGCTCGATTTAGGTCGAGCGCGGTAGCGAGCACCGCGTACACGCCGACCAAGTCGTCCGCCGCTTTGGTATAGAGGCGCTTGCCGCTGCGCCACACCGGCGCGCGAAACCCGAAGCCGCCGTAAAGTGTGGTCGCATCGGCAAGGCGCGCGGCGCGCGCATCGCGCGCGAGCACCACGTCCGCGGTCGCGATGCTGTAGCCGGCGGGATGCAGCTTCACGTTTTGTAATCGCCCGGCGCCGACGTAACCGTCGCCATTCGCCAACCACACCCGCGCGCCGGCGACGTGCTTTACTGGCGATCCGCCGTGCCAGCGCACCACGAGCCGATTCGGCGCGCGCCAACGCAAACCGTGGAACCCCGGGTGATCCATGTGCGCGATGAACAGTCGTACCGGCGTTCGCGCCGCGCGCAACTTGCGCCGGTAGGCGCGCGCGTCCGCGCAGCCGACGACGATGTTGCCAATGGGATCGAGAAAGTGCGGCACACCCGCGCGGGTGAGCACCTTGATTACGAAATCGACGACCAAAGCTTCGCGGAAAGGCGCCGTCGGTTGGGTCAGCAACTGCGTAAGGAGGCGGTAGCGAGTGGCGTTCATGGGCGCGACTATATCGGTTCGCGTCGCACGCCACTACGGGATGCGACGCTGTGTTACCGCCAGCGCTTGTCGCCGGTGCGGCGCGCATGTTAGCGTGCGCCGCCTTGCCAACCGTTCGCCGCGCACGCGCATGATCATCGATGTCACCGAGGCCAGCTTCGAGACCGAAGTCCTGGCCGCCTCGCACCACACGCCGGTGTTGGTCGACTTCTGGGCCGACTGGTGTCCGCCGTGCCGCGTGTTGACGCCGGTATTGGAGCGCGTGGTGCGCGAAAGCGCGGGCGCATGGCGCTTGGCCAAGATCGAAGCGGACGAAAACATGCGTCTCGCCGGGCGTTATCAGCTGCGGGGTTTCCCGACCGTGATTCTGTTTGTCGATGGCGCCGAGGTCGGGCGCTTCAGCGGTGCGCGCAATGACGCGTTCGTGCGCGACTTCGTCGACAATCACCTCGCCCAAGCGCGGGCGGGCGTCGCTAGTCGACCTTAAGCCATACCTGCCATTGTTCCTCGGCCCGTTCGGCGTCGCGACTTAGGATGGCGCGATTGACCGCCGACCCCTGGTTCAGTACCTGACCGAGCTCGCTCCAGTCGCCGAGCTTCACCGTCACCGTGGTCGCCGCCTCGCGAAAGTCGATGATACCGCGCCGCGGATCGGACACCCGCGCCACGCGCGGCACGATGTCGAGCTGAACCCGATCGCCGCGCACCTGCGGCCGGACATCGAAACCCGTCGTCGCGTCGCGCAGCACGACGGTGTCGTAAACCACGGCGCGGTCGCCGGCCAGCGCGAGCACGCGCTGCACCTGGGGGATCGATTGGCCCATGCGCAGATACGCGCTGGCGCCGTCTTGCACCCGAAGTTGCTGCGTCTGTTCCGAGCGACCGGTTGTACGCCGTTCGCTGCCGCGGTATTGCACTCCGTTCGGATCGCCGATGATGACGGTCTCGTGGCCGCGTATTGCTTTCGGCAGGCGCACGCGGCCGCGGTCGCCGAGATGGACCTCGCCCTCGACGCCGTGTGTGCTGCGCTCGCGCGCGCCGGCTTCGACTTGCCGGACGCTGATGGTGAGCTGCCGGCGCGCGACATTGAGTTCGCGCACGATGCGTTCGATCTCGGCGATCGTTGCCGGCGGGGCGCGCACGATCAGCCGGTAATCGGTGGCGCTGACAGCATCTTCCGGGCCCAACAGCGGGCGCACCAGCGGGACGACTTCAAGCGCAGGGCGGTGTTTGAGTTCGATGATGCGCAGCGCATCGGCCGCGAAAGCGGACGCAGCCAGCAGCAGTGCCGCCATCAGCGCCCAACGCGGCGCGACTAATCCCAATGCAGCCGCCGGGCGCCGGCGAAATGTTTGCGCCAGTAGCCGTTGCCGAAATTCGCCACGTGGACGTGCTTGCCGGTGGAGGGTGCGTGCACAAAGCGATCGTTGCCGAGGTAAATACCGACGTGCGAGGAGCGCTTACCTTCCTGATCGAAGAACAGGAGATCGCCGCGCTGCAGCCGACTCGTCTTGATCGGCGTCGAAAGGCGCCGCAGCGCCGCGGTGCCGTGCGGTAATTTTACGCCCGCCTGCGAGTAGCCGTATTGCACGAGGCCGCTGCAATCGAAACCGGCCGCCGGTGTGTTGCCGCCATAGCGATACGGTTTGCCTTGCATGCGCAATGCGTGATCGGCAGCGCGCGCGGCGACCGTATCCGCGCCGGGCGAACGGGTCGGCGCGGACGAGCAGGCGCCAAGGGCGAGCAAGACGCCGAGCGCGAGCGCGAGCTTTGCGCGGCGCGCCGTCATAGGCCGACCGGGCTCAATGCCATGGTGGGCTGGCTGCGATCCCACAATTGCTCGAAGCGTGTTTGCAGTTCGATGGGCAGCATATCCTTAACCTCGGCCCACTCGCCGTCGTGGCGTAGACGATCGGGCAGGTACACGCAGGCGCGGCCGTCGGCGATCAGGAACATATCGCTTCCCCCGCGATCGTCATGCGCCACTTCGTGCCATTGAAACGCATCGCGCAGGCGTCGGCTGGCGTTCATCAACCGGTCGTTGTCGCGCAACGTCTGCTGCGCATCGTCGACCAGCCAGCGGACCGAGTTGTGCCGATGACGCGCGGCGAATTGCGTCAGCGCGCGCGTCGGCGCCGAGCCGTTGAACAGGGCGGGGATGACGAGCGGCGCATAAATCACCAACGCGCGCTCGGCGCGCTCGATCAGCGCCAGCGTCGCCGCCTGCACCGCATCCGCCCCACGAAGCGGGCGGCGGGTGGAATTTGTTGAAGTTACAGTGACATCGGACACGTCGAGATCTCAGCGCAAAAACCGTGGCTATACTTCACGGGACGTCGGTTTGACTGTCGATGATCGAAGTATAGAAAAGATTCGTACCTGGATGGAGGAGCACACATGAAAGCGCAAACGCAAGTCGCCTTACTGTTGGCCGCCATGCTGTATCTCGCGTGGGGAATAGGGCTGTGGGTCGCACCGCAGCAAAGCCACGCGTTGCTCACGGGCGGGTTCTACAGCGCCGGCGTCGGCGCGCTGTTCGGCGCCGCGCTCTTGGCGTTGGCCGTGCTGTTCGTGCTCGCCGCGGCGCATGTGCTCCGGCCGCTGGTGCATGCGGCGGCGGCCGCGCTGTTGTTGGTGGGGCTGACAGCGGCGTACCAGATGTTCATGATCCACAGCGTCATCCAGGGACCGGCGACGGTGATCAGCCTGCTGTTGAGTCTCGGTATCGGTTTGTTCCTGCTGATCGCAGTATCGGATGGGGTATTCGAGATGGAAAGCAACGGCCGTGCGCGCAAACGGTCGCGCGTTACCCGGCGCATGGCGCCGCGCCGGGCGTAACGAACTACACTATCCGTCGCGCCGGATCGCCGCCGCTTGGGCGGCGGCGTTCCCGGTGTAGCTCGCCGGTGTCAGTGCCAGCAACCGCTGGCGGGCCTCGTCAGGGATGTCGAGGCCGCGGATGAAGGCGTGCAGGGCGGCGCGGTTGAAACCTTGCTTGCCGCGTGTCAGTTCCTTGAGTTTTTCGTAAGGTCGCTCGACCCCGTAGCGGCGCATGACGGTCTGCACCGCCTCCGCCAGCACTTCCCAGTTCTCGTCCAGATCGCGGTTTAAACGTTCGGCGTCCGCCTCGAGCTTGCCAATGCCCTTAAGGCACGACTCGAACGCAAGCAGCGCATAGCCGAACGCGACGCCGAGGTTGCGCAGCACGGTCGAGTCGGTGAGGTCACGCTGCCAGCGCGACACCGGCAACTTTTCCGCGAGGTGGTGTAGCAGCGCGTTGGCGAGACCGAGATTGCCCTCGGAGTTTTCAAAATCGATCGGATTGACCTTGTGCGGCATGGTCGACGAACCGACCTCGCCGGCGACGGTTTTCTGCTTGAAGTAGCCGAGCGCGATGTAGGCCCACACGTCGCGGTTGAAATCGAGCAGGATGGTGTTGAAGCGCGCCAACGCGTGCATCAGTTCGGCGATGTAGTCGTGCGGCTCGATTTGAGTGGTATACGGATTCCACGTGAGCCCGAGATTCTCCACGAACGTCTTCGCTAATGCCGGCCAATTCACCTCGGGATAGGCAACCAGGTGCGCGTTGTAGTTACCGACCGCGCCGTTGATCTTGCCGAGGATCTCGACCGCCGCCAGCTGATCGCGCGCGCGCCGCAATCGATATGCGACGTTCGCCATCTCCTTGCCGAGCGTGGTCGGTGTCGCCGGTTGCCCGTGCGTGCGCGCGAGCATCGGTTGGTTGGCGTGGCGAATGGCGAGCGCCTCGAGCGCGGCGATCACGCGTTCCATGTGCGGTAGCAACACCGTGTCGCGCGCCTGGCGCAGCATCAGCGCGTAGGCGAGGTTGTTGATGTCCTCGGACGTGCACGCAAAATGAATGAACTCGGAACAGCGCGCGATCTCGCGATTGCCGGCTGTGCGCTCCTTTAAAAAATACTCCACGGCCTTCACGTCGTGATTGGTTTCGGCCTCGATTTCCTTGATGCGCGCCGCGTCGGCTTCGCTGAACTGTTCGGTCAACGTACGCAGTTGTTCCAAGGTGGCGGGCGAGAACGGTGGGACTTCGCTGATGTGCGGCTGCGCGGACAATGCCACCAGCCAATGCACCTCCACCTGCACGCGCAGGCGGATCAATCCATATTCGCTGAACAGCGGACGTAGCGCGTCGGTCTTCGCCGCGTAGCGGCCGTCGAGCGGTGACAGCGCGGTCAGCGCCGAGCGGGCCGCGGCGGCGGGCGCGGCGTCGTTATCGTTCGATTTGGGATTACGCAGCGTGAGGCTCCTCGGTTCGAGTCGTTATTCTATCGGCATGCCGCGGCGTTTTCGAACGCTAACGCGGCAGTTTGGATGGTGCCCCCACCCAGGCACTCATCGCCGGCGTAAAGCACCAGCGCCTGCCCCGGCGTGATCGCGCGCTGCGGCTGGTCGAAGCGCACGCGCAGCGTGCGCGTGTCGAGCCATGACAGTGTGCAGGCCTGATCGGTTTGACGATAGCGGGTCTTGGCGCCGAGCGGGCGCTCCGCGGCCGGCGCCTCGTTTACCCAGGTGAGATCGGCCGCGATCAAGGCCTCGCTATAGAGCGCGGGATGCTCGCCTTGCTCGATATAAAGCGTGCCCGTCGCCGGATCCTTGGCGACCACGTACCACGGCTCGCCGGCGCCGCCGATGCCGAGACCCTGGCGCTGGCCGATGGTGTAGAACGCCAAGCCCTGGTGACGGCCCTTGAGCGCGCCGGATAAGGTGCGGATATCGCCGGGCTCGGGCTTCAGATAGCGCGCGAGAAAGTCGCGATGGTTGCGCTCACCGATGAAGCAGATGCCGGTCGAGTCGCGCCGAGCGTGATTCGGCAGGCCGGCCTCGCGTGCCAGCCGCCGTACCTCGGGTTTGGTGAGATCGCCGATGGGAAACAGCACGCGCTCGAGTTGCGACGCCTGCAATGCATAGAGAAAATAACTTTGGTCTTTATTGGGGTCGCGCCCCTTAAGCAGCCGCGGCCGGTTGTCGTGCGTCGAGAGGCGCGCGTAGTGTCCGGTGGCGATGTAATCGGCGCCGGTGGCGAGGGCGTAGTCGAGGAACGCGCGGAACTTGATTTCCTTGTTGCAAAGCACGTCGGGGTTCGGCGTGCGCCCCGCGCGGTGTTCGGCGAGGAAGAGCGCGAACACCCGATCCCAATACTCGGCCGCGAAATTGACCGCGCGCAACTCGATCCCGAGGTGTGTCGCAACGGCGCGGGCGGCGGCATAGTCCTCGGCGGCGCTACAGTGCTCCTCGGTATCGTCCTCCTCCCAGTTTTTCATGAACACCGCGTCGACCGCGTAGCCCACGCGTTGCAACAACAGCGCCGCCACGGCCGAATCGACGCCGCCGGAAAGCCCGACGCATACCCGGGTGCGGCTCATGGCGCGCTCGGCGTTTCGAACTCGCGCAACAGCGACAGCGGATACCGGTGCCCGGCGCGGTAATCGTCGATGCAGCGCTCG
>JBKHXU010000093.1:0-7885 GCA_046565865.1 Gammaproteobacteria bacterium
CCTCAAGGCGTTATGTTCCATGGCAGCATGGTGGCGTTGGTGACGCCGATGACCGATGACGGCGCACTCGACGTGCCCGCCTTGAAGCGCCTGATCGACTTCCATATCGACAATGGCACCGACGCCATCGTCGCCGTCGGCACCACCGGCGAGTCGCCGACGCTCGATATGGACGAGCATTGCGAGGTGATCCGCCTTACCGTGGAGCATGCCCACGGCCGCATTCCCGTCATCGCCGGGACTGGTGCCAATTCGACGAAAGAGGCGATCGCGCTCACGCGCTGCGCAGAGAAGGCCGGGGCCGACGCCTGCCTGCTGGTGACGCCTTACTATAATAAGCCGACGCAGGAGGGGCTGTACCTGCACCACAAGGCGATCGCCGATGCGGTGCCCGTCCCGCAAATCCTTTATAACGTCCCGGGCCGCACCGCCTGCGACATGTTGCCCGAAACGGTCGAGCGGCTGGCGGCGATCCCGAATATCGTGGGTATTAAGGATGCGACTGGTAAGCTCGACCGCGGCCGGGAGCTTATCCAGCGCTGCGGTGAGCGGCTCGACATCTACTCGGGTGACGACGCTACCGCCATGGACCTGATCCTGCTCGGCGCCAAGGGCGATATCTCGGTGACGGCCAACGTCGCCCCGCGCTTGATGCGCGAGATGTGCGCCGCTGCGCGCGCCGGCGATGCCGCCAAGGCGCGGGCGATCAACGACCGATTGATGCCGCTGCACCAGACGCTCTTCGTCGAGGCCAATCCGATCCCGGTGAAGTGGGCGTTGCAAGAAATGGGTTTGATCCGCGGCGGCATTCGGTTGCCGCTGACGCCGCTGTCGGCGCGGCATCACGCGGCGGTGCGTCAGGCGTTGGTTACCGCCGGTGTCTTAAGCGAACGAAGCGAGCGTAGTTCCTATGCATAGCAAGGTATTGAAGGTTTTTCTCACCGTTCTCGTCGCCGGCGCCATCGCGGGCTGTCAGACGATCGAGCAGAAACGTCGCATCGATTATCGCAACACGCGCACGCTGCCGCCGCTCGAGATCCCGCCGGATCTGTCGACGTTGCCCGATCGCGAGCATCCGGCACAAAACAGCGGTACCGCCAGCGCGACCTATTCCGATCTCACCAAGGACCAAAAGTCCGCGCCCGCACCTGGCGCCGGTCAGGCGGTGCTGCCGCAGTACGACGGCATCCGCATCGCGCGCGACGGCCAAACACGCTGGCTGGTGGTTAAGGCTGAGCCGCAGGCGCTATGGGATCCCGTGCGCGAGTTCGTAATGAGCAACGGTTTGTTGATCGCGGAAGAAAATCCGACCACGGGCGTAATCGAGACGGATTGGGCCGAGAACCGCGCGAACGTCGGGAATACGGGGCAAAAGTTGCTCACCAAGTGGTTGGGAAGTTTGTATTCCACCGGTATGCGCGACAAATACCGGTTGCGCCTGGAGCGTGGCGCCGAACCCGGCACCACCGAGATTTATCTCAGCCACCAAGGCATGGAAGAAGAGGCGCTGAACAGCGACGGGTCAACTGTGCCGACCGGCAGCTACTGGAAACCACGGCCGAGCGACCCCGAGCTCGAAACCGAGATGCTCCAGCGGCTGGTGGCGCACCTCGGCGGCCAGCAGGCGGTCGCTAAGGCAGCGGCCGATGTCGCGCCGGCGCCCGCGCCCGCAGATCCGGCGCCGGCGAACGCGCAGCTCAAGCGCAGCGACGACGGCGTGTCGCTGGCGTTGCAGGACAGTCTCGATCGCGCCTGGCGCCGCGTAGGTCTGTCGCTCGATCGCATCGGTTTCACGGTCGAGGATCGCGATCGCTCCAAGGGCATCTATTTCGTCCGCTACATCGATCCCGAGAAGCAGGGCAAGACCAAGGGCGTGTTTTCGCGCTGGTTCGGCGGCGACGAGAAGCTGCCGCCCGATCAATATCAGGTGCACCTGAAACCGGCGGCGTCGGGCACCGAGGTTGAGGTTTTGAACAAGAACGGCGGGCCGGAAAGTTCCAAGACCGGCGAGCGCATCCTGAGTCTTCTGTACGAGCAGTTGAAATAGCCTGAGCGGCGCCGGCGCTTTGCGGCACAAACTCGTCAGACGGCGGCATCTCCATGATTGTCATTCCGAGCCGCCGCGGGCGGTGAGGAAGCTGTATTTGTTAGCGTACGCTGCCAACAGCCCTAACGGAACGACGCGCTGCGATTCCCCCAGCTTAACCTTTCTCCGCAAGCAGGCGAGGGTTAGGGCGGGGGCGATCATTTTGTTACGGTCCAAGAGATTTCTCGCTCCGTTTGAAGTAAGAATGGGTTCGTTGGGATTTTCGCTGACATGACTCGACCCAAAACCGTTTCCGGCGCCGCCGGCGCGCAGGTACTGCATCTTCCCGGCGGCACCGCGCTGTCGGCGTTCCGGCGCGAGCGGCTGTTGGCGGCGATTAGCGCGGACGTTCCCGCCCTCAGCACGCTCGACGCGCAATACTTTCACTTTGCCGCGCTCGCCGATGCGTTGAGTCGCGAGGAATCGGCGGTGCTGGCGCGGTTGTTGAGCTATGGCCCGCGCGCGGATGCCGCGGTGCCGCCGATGAGCGGCGGCATGTTGTTGGTTGTGCCGCGCTTTGGCACGATTTCGCCGTGGTCGAGCAAGGCCACCGATATCGCGCAGTTGTGTGGGTTGACGAAGGTGCGGCGGTTGGAGCGCGGTGTCGTTTGGCGCCTCGCCAAAGGGGACGGCGCGGCGCTGACGCCGGCGGAGCGCGCGGCGGTCGCACGGCGCATCCACGACCGCATGACCGAGACCGTGCTCGATGCATCGGATCTGGAGTCGCTGCTCGCGTCGGCCTCGCCGCTGTTCGATGAATCGGCGCCGGCGCCGCTGCGCGTCGTCGATATCCTGCATGGCGGGCGCGACGCGCTCGTGGCCGCGGATCGCGAGTTCGGGCTCGCGCTCTCGCCCGACGAGATCGACTATCTCGTCGAGAACTTCACCCGCTTGCAGCGGAATCCGACCGATGTCGAGCTCATGATGTTCGCGCAGGCGAACTCCGAGCATTGTCGGCACAAGATCTTCAACGCCGAGTGGGTCATCGACGGCAAGCGCCAGGCGCATTCGCTGTTCGGCATGATTCGTCACACGCACGACCAAAACCCGAAAGGGACGCTGGTCGCGTATAAAGACAACGCCTCCGTGATCGAAGGCGGGCGTATCGGCCGCTTCTTCGCCGACCCCGCGCGCCACGAGTACGGTTTCGTCGAGGACGCGACCCACATCCTGATGAAGGTCGAGACGCACAACCACCCGACCGCGATCTCGCCGTTCCCGGGCGCCGCCACCGGCGCCGGTGGTGAGATACGCGACGAAGGCGCGACCGGTCGCGGCGCCAAACCGAAGGCCGGGCTTACGGGTTTCTCCGTGTCCAACCTGCGCATCCCCGGCGCCGAACAGCCGTGGGAAGTGAACTACGGCAAGCCGAATCGCATCGCCTCGGCGCTCGACATCATGCTCGAAGGTCCGATCGGGGGCGCCGCGTTCAACAACGAATTCGGCCGGCCGAACATCGCCGGGTACTTTCGCACGTATGAACAGGAGGTCGCGGGCGAGGTGCGCGGCTATCACAAGCCGATCATGGTCGCCGGCGGCATCGGCAACATCCGCGCCGCGCACGTGGAGAAGGCGGCGATCCCGGCCGGCGCCAAGATCATCGTCATCGGCGGACCGGCGATGTTGATCGGCCTGGGCGGCGGCGCCGCGTCCAGCGTCGCCTCCGGCAGCAGCCACGAGGATTTGGATTTCGCCTCGGTACAGCGCGGCAACGCCGAGATGCAGCGGCGCGCGCAGGAAGTGATCGATCAGTGCTGGGCGCTCGGCGACGCCAACCCGATACTCTCCATCCACGACGTCGGCGCCGGTGGCCTGTCCAACGCTGTGCCCGAGCTGGTGCACGGCGCCGGCCGCGGCGGTCGCTTTGATTTGCGAGCGATCCCGAACGCGCAGCCCGGAATGTCGCCGATGGAAATTTGGTGCAACGAAGCCCAGGAACGCTACGTGCTCGCCATCGAATCGAACCGGCTCGATGCGTTCCGCGCAATCTGCGAACGCGAGCGCTGTCCATTCGCCGTGCTCGGCGAGGCGACGGCCGAACAGCGCTTGGTATTGGAAGATCGCGAATCGAATTTTCTCCCCTCGCGGGAGGAGGGAAGGGGAGGGGGGAAGTCAGCCCATCGCCCGATCGACATCGATCTCAACATCATTCTCGGCAAGCCGCCGAAGATGCGGCGCGAGGTCAGCCGCATCAAGCGCAAACTGCCGCGCTTTGCGACCAAAGGCATTGACCTCAAAGAAGCCGCGTATCGCGTGCTTAAGTTGCCCACTGTCGCGGACAAGACATTCCTTATTACCATCGGTGACCGCACCGTGAGCGGCCTCGTCGCGCGCGACCAGATGGTCGGCCCGTGGCAAGTCCCGGTCGCCGACGTCGGCGTCACTGTGAGCGGCTACGAAAGCTACACCGGCGAGGCGATGGCCATGGGCGAGCGCACGCCGCTGGCGCTGATCAACCCCGCCGCGAGCGGACGCATGGCCATTGGCGAGGCGATCACCAACATCGCCGCCGCACGCATCAAGGCGCTGCCGGACGTGAAACTCTCGGCCAACTGGATGGCGCCGGCCGGCCATCCGGGCGAGGACGCGGCGCTGTACGACACCGTGCGCGCGGTCGCGCTGGAGCTGTGTCCCGCGCTCGGCGTCTCGATCCCGGTCGGCAAGGACTCGATGTCGATGAAGACCGTGTGGACCGACGACGCGGGCGCGCGGCGCGAGGTGACGGCGCCGCTGTCGTTGATCGTCTCGGCATTCGCGCCTGTGCTCGATGTGCGCAAGACCTTGACACCGCGGCTACGCACCGACAAGGGCGAGACGGATTTGATTTTCATCGATCTTGCCAAGGGTGAGCAGCGCCTCGGCGGTTCGGCGCTGGCGCAGGTGTACAACCAGATCGGCGACGAAGCGCCGGACATCGACGATCCGCGCGTGCTGCGCCTGTTTTTCCACGTGGTGCAGGCGCTGAACGAGCTTGGCTTCGCGCTCGCGTACCATGACCGCTCCGACGGCGGCCTGTTCGCCACAATCTGCGAGATGGCGTTCGCCGGCCACACCGGCGTGCGCATCGACCTTTCGGACCTCGGACGCGATCCGATCGCGACGCTCTTCAACGAAGAGCTCGGGGCGGTGCTGCAAGTACCGCGCGGCCGGCGCGACGGCATCCTCGGTGCCCTGAAAAAGGCCGGGCTCGGGCGCCAATCGTACGTCATCGGCAGCGTGACCGACGACGATATCGTGAGCATCAACTACGACGGCAAGGAAATTTTCTATGACTCGCGCGCGAACCTGCATCGCGCCTGGTCCGAGACGAGCTACCGCATGCAGAAATTGCGCGACAATCCGGAATGCGCGCAAGAGGAGTACGACCGGCTGCTCGACCTCGGCGACCCGGGTTTATCGGCAGATCTCACGTTCGATCCCGCCGACAAAATCGCCGCTCCCTTCATCGCCAGCGGCGTGCGGCCGAAGATCGCGATCCTGCGCGAGCAGGGCGTCAACGGCCAGATGGAAATGGCGGCGGCATTCGACCGCGTCGGCTTCAAGGCGGTCGACGTTACCATGAGCGACGTGCTCGCCGGGCGCGTGACGCTAGCGGATTTCAAGGGCCTCGCCGCCTGCGGCGGGTTCTCCTATGGCGACGTACTTGGCGCCGGCGAAGGCTGGGCCAAGTCGATCCTGTTCAACGCCCGCGCACGCGATGCGTTCAGCGCCTTCTTTAACCGCACCGACACGTTTGCGCTCGGCGTCTGTAACGGCTGCCAAATGATGTCCAACCTGCGCGAGCTGATCCCGGGCGCCCAACACTGGCCGCATTTCGTGCGCAACCTGTCGGAACAATTCGAAGCGCGCGTCGCGCGCGTACAGATCCCGGACAACCCCTCGATTCTCTTCGCCGGTATGCAAGGCTCGATGCTCCCCATCGCCGTCGCCCACGGCGAAGGCCGCGCCGAGTTCGCCTCGCAAGAACAACTGCAAACCGCCATTCTCGATCGCCTGGTGGCGCTCTGCTACGTCGACAATCGCGGCGACCTCGCGCGCACCTATCCCTACAACCCCAATGGCTCCCCCCACGGCATTACCGGCCTCACGACCAAGGACGGCCGCTTCACCATCCTCATGCCGCACCCTGAACGCGTGTTCCGCACTGTCGCCAATTCCTGGCACCCTGACCACTGGGGCGAGGACAGTCCATGGCTGCGCCTATTCCGCAACGCGCGGGTGTGGGTGGGATAGACGCGTTTGGCACGCGTTGAATTGCGCTATATGCTGTTATGAACGGTAAACGAGGTTAGTGCCATGGCCATGCCCAAGGAACATTTCGTAGTGGACGAAAAGGGGAACAAGGTGAGCGTGGTGCTCGATATCGACGAGTACCGCCGCATCGTCGCCGAACTCGAGGAGCTCGAATCCATCCGGGCGTATGATGCTGCTAAGGGATCGGGCGAGGAAGCGATTCCGCTCGAAGATGCCATCGCCGACATCGAACGGAAGCGCAAATGAGCTATGCCGTCTCGATTCTGAGACGCGCGCAAAAAGAGTTAGCTGATCTTCCTCGGGATGCCTACGATCGCGTCCGAGAGGCGCTGCATAAACTGAGTGAAGACCCACGGCCACACGGTTGTTCCAAACTATCAGGTCGTGCGGTTGGCGTGTTCGATGCGGCGATTACCGCATCATCTACGAAATCAACGACACCGACCGAACCGTAATGATATTGCACGTCGGTCATCGCCGTGATGTTTACCGTTAGCACTATCTCCGCCTTTAGCGAACAGCAATCCAAGTGGTGGCACCCCGACGACTGGGGCGAAGACGGCCCGTGGCTGCGCATCTTCCGCAACGCGCGGGTGTGGGTGGGCTGATCTCGACGTACATTTCAATCGGGCGCCCCGAGCATCGAGCTTGGTTTGCAGCCCGGCCTGTAGGGCGCAATAGCGCAGCGTATTGCGCCGAATGTTCCCCCGTTGCCATGGGCCGAGGTGAGAGTAAGCTTTCGGTGTAGGCAAAACGATAACGTGAGGGAGCGCCATGCAAGTACTCTCCATCCGCCGTCCCGGTCAACGCGGCACGCGCAAACTGGTGGCTCTGTACGGAGAACGCCTCGTCTGCGTGCGCTACCGCTACGACGCCGCCTCCGGCACGCGCTGCAAAACCGTGGAGCTGATCGTGGATCAAGCGCCCTGGACACCACTGCCATCGCATCCCCGCGCGCTTAAACCCAAGATCGAGACCGACGGCATCGATGATTTGGAAGGCACGACGCCGCAACACGTTGGCGTCAAGGTGTTTTTCCGCGAGCACGCACTGCGCGACCGCGTCAAAGCCGCCGGCGGTCTTTGGTCGCAAGCGGAGAAACTATGGCGTCTGCCTTATCGAACGGCGGTGTCCCTGGGCCTGGAGCACCGGATCGCCAAGCGTTAAATGGTGCTACCTATGGCAACCTGTTTACAGATTTAAACATGTTCCTAAATGTGGCAACCGTTTCTGGATGTTTCCATGCCGTCTACTTCTAGTTAGGCAGCTCAGATACAGAACAGCGCAATGTCGGAACTACTGTCTGGTTTCATCGGTGCCTTAATTGCCACAGTTCTCAGCGTGGTGTACCTCTACAGTGCGGAGGGGGCTAAATTACGAACAGAGATTGCTCTCGATGTTGTGGGCTATTGCGACGACATCTACGACTGCCTGCAACTAATGCATGCCCATAAGGACGTTGTATACACTCACGCTGGGCCCGGGTTGGACCCCGATAAGTACCGTGAGACCAGTCACGAGTTGTCTCGTCTAATTAAGGCGACG
>JBKHXU010000094.1:0-7558 GCA_046565865.1 Gammaproteobacteria bacterium
CGACAATGAGCGCGTACTCGAGATCGCCCGCATGCTCGGCGGCATCGAGATCAGCAAGACCACCATCGCCCATGCTGAGGATATGTTGAACCGTGCCACCGCTTAAGCCCAAAGCCCGTACGCGCGCTGTACCGTCGGTGCGCCCGGCTGCGATCGGCGACGTACCGGAAATCCATCACCTGCTCGAAATCTATGCGAGCCAGGGGAACCTCTTGCCGCGCACCATGGGTGAGCTGTACCGGCACCTGCGCGATTTCTTCGTCGTCGAAATCGACGGCCGTGTCGCCGCCTGCGGCGCGCTCGAGATCTTCACCGAGGCGCTGGGCGAGGTACGCAGCCTCGTGGTCGTGGACGAGCACAAGGGCCAAGGCTTGGGGCGGCTGCTGGTCGAGCGCATCATCAATGAGGCACGCACCATCGGTTTGAAGCGCCTGATGGCGCTCACCTACGTGCCAGGTTTCTTTCACAAGCTCGGCTTCCAGACCGTCTCCAAAGACACGCTGCCGGAAAAGGTCTGGAGCGTGTGCGTGAAGTGCTACAAGTTCAACCACTGCGACGAAATCGCGGTGGTGCTCGAACTCAAATAACGCGGCGGAACATGACGGCATCCCAACTCAAAGCCCGGCTTGCCGCTCTCGTACTCGCGTTCGCCATCGCCTTCGTCGCCGGCGGCGCGCTGGCGCACGAGCTCGATCATCAGCTGCACAAGCACGAGGTCCCCTGCCCGCTTCATTACTACGCCGGACACCTCGATGGCATCGCGGTCGCCGGCGTCTCGGTTGTGCTCGTCTTTGCGACAACCACCGACGTCATCGCCCACGACGCGGACTTGCTGCCGCGCCGGCCGATCCTCTCCTACACCGTCCGCGGTCCACCCGCCCCTTTCGATTCGCTGAGTTAAATCGGTCCTGGCGCGTTGCCAGTACCGAGCCCGCCCGCGCATGCGCGGGCCACGAATCGTTTGGAGAATCGTCATGAACCTGAATCTCTGGCTCGGCGCCGGCCTGGCATGGGTCGTCGCTTGTCCCACGTCCGCCCAAGAACCGAGCGCCGAACAACGGCTGCGCAGCCTCGAAGACCGGCTCGATCGCGTCGAGGCGCAGCGGGCGCCGGCACCCGCCGGCGACGCCGGTCCCGCGGCGCCGCGCGTCGCCTCGAGCGCCTTCAATCCCGCCGTCAGCCTCATCCTCGACGGCAAGTACGCGAGCTTCGGCCGCAATCCGACCACGTATGCCCTGCCCGGCTTCGCGCTGGCGGCAGAAACCGGGCCAGGCGATGAAGGACTGCGCATCGACGAATCCGAATTGATCATGAGCGCCAACATCGACGACAAGTTTTACGGCCAATTCACCGCGGCGCTGACACCGGACGATGAAATCGAAGTCGAGGAAGCGTTTATCGAAACGCTTGCCTTAGGCCACGGTGCAACGTTACGCGCCGGGCGCTTCTTTTCCGGTATCGGCTACCTCAATGCCTTGCACGCCCACGCATGGGACTTCGCTGACCAGCCGCTCGTATACCGCGCGTTCTTCGGCAACCAGTTACGCGATGACGGATTGCAACTCCGCTGGCTGGCGCCGACCGATATCTATCTCGAACTCGGCGCCGAGCTGTTGCGCGGCGAAAACTTCCCCGCGGGCGGCGCGACCCACAGTGGCAAGGGGGCAAAGACGATGTTCGTGCGCCTGGGCGGCGACGTCGGCGCGTCGCACGCGTGGCGCGTGGGGCTGTCCGGGCTGAATACCGACGCCGAGGAACGCGCGACCGGCGACGACGCCGCGCCCGATCTCTACACCGGCAAATCGCGTGTGCGCGGTGTCGACGCGGTGTGGAAATGGGCACCGAACGGCAACGCGAGTATCAACAACCTCAAGCTGCAAGCCGAATGGTTCCGGCGCAGCGAGCGCGGCACGTTCGATCCGGCGTCGCGTGGCACACCGCTCACCTATGACGGCACGCAGCGCGGTTGGTACGCGCAAGCGATCTACCAGTTCATGCCGCGCTGGCGCATCGGCGTGCGCCAAGATCGATTGCGCGCGGACGCAGTCGATGCCGCGCTCGCCGGCACAACGCTCGACAACCAAGGGCATACGCCCAAGCGTGCGAGTGCGATGCTCGATTTCGCGAACAGCGAGTTCAGCCGCGTGCGCCTGCAATATAACCGCGACGAATCGCGCCCGAACGCCAGCGACAACCAGTGGTATCTGCAGTACGTCATGAGCCTCGGCGCCCACGGCGCACACGCGTTTTAAGGGGGCGTCATGAAGACGGCTTTCAAACTGGTATGTGGCATCGCGGCCATGTTGCTTGCGGCCTCGGCCCACGCGGCGCTCACGATTTTCGCGTGTGAACCGGAATGGGCTGCGCTCGCGGCCGAACTCGGAGGCGATAAGGTTCAGGTCTATAGCGCAACCACGGCGAAGCAGGACCCACACCGCATCGAACCGCGACCGAGCCTAATCGCGAAACTGCGGCGCGCCGATCTCATGGTCTGCACCGGCGCCGACCTCGAGGCTGGCTGGGCGCCGATGTTGTTGCGCCAGGCCGCCAACCCAAAGGTGCGGCCGGGGCAACCCGGCTACTTCGAGGCGGCGGCGCAGGTGCAGCGCCTCGATGTACCGGCCCGCGTCGACCGCGCCGCGGGCGACGTGCACGCCGGTGGTAACCCGCATGTGCACACCGACCCACGGCGCATCGCCGTCATCGCCGAGCGCTTGGCCGAGCGCTTGGCGCAACTCGATGCCGCGAATGCCACGCACTATCGCGCGCGTCATGCGGATTTCGCCGCGCGCTGGACCAAAGCGCTGGCAACATGGCAAGCGCGCGCGGCAAGCTTGCGCGGCGTGCGAGTCGTCGCGCACCACAAGGATTGGGTGTACCTCTACGACTGGCTCGGCCTGGTCGCGGCCGGCACGCTTGAACCTAAGCCCGGCGTGCCGCCGAGCGCGGCACACCTCGCTGCGCTCAAGGCCGAGCTGGCGCGTGCGCCAGCGCGCGCGATTGTGCGCACACCATATCAAGACCCGCGTCCAGGCGAATGGCTGGCGCAACAGACCGGCACGCCACTGGTGGTGCTGCCGTACACCGTCGGCGGCTCGGCGCGTGCGACTGATTTGTTCGGTCTCGTCGACGATACGCTCGACCGGCTGCTCGGGGCACAACGATGAATACCGAAACACTCGATCTCGCGATTCTCATCGGTCCACTCGCGGCCGGCGCCTTGGTGCTCGCGACGCACGTACCGCTCGGCCAATACGTGCTCGCGCGCGGCATCAGCTTCATCGACCTTGCCATCGCACAGATCGCAGCACTCGGGGTGCTTGCCGCGCAAGCCGCCGGCCTCGACGCGGGCGGCTGGCCGCTGCAAGCGAGCGCCGCGGTGGCTGCCATCGTCGGCGCGCTCGTGCTGTACGGATTGGAGCGGCGCTATGCCGCGATACAGGAGGCGCTCATCGGCAGCGCGTTCGTGCTCGCGGCGGCCGCTGGCATCATGCTGCTCGCGACGCACCCGCACGGCGGCGAACATCTGCGCGATCTGCTCGCGGGGCAGATATTGTGGGTGGCGCCGACACAGTTGCTGCCCGCGGCGCTACTGACCGCGGCGCTGCTCATCGCCTGGTTCGTGCGCCGCGGCGCGGCAACACCGTTGCGCTTTTATCTCGTATTCGCGCTCGCGGTCACGGCATCGGTGCAGCTCGTTGGGGTATACCTCGTTTTCGCGAGCCTTATCCTGCCGGCGCTCGCCACACGTAACGCACCGCCGCACACCCGGCTGTTGTGGGGCTATGGTGTGGGCGTGCTCGGATACATCGCGGGAAGTGTGTTCTCCATCATGTTCGATTTGCCGACGGGCGCTACCATTGTGTGGTCGCTGGCCTTAAGCGCAATCGCGATAGCGCTCGTGCGCCGCACACCGGTTGATAGGTTCCCTTAAGGCAATTCCCGCATTGGCGCTCGCCTTGGCGAGTGGCAGTATGCGTGCCCATAGCGTGCTGTTAGCTCAGCGCGCAAGCGGCGAAGGATTCGCCGCTCTAGTTGTACCGCTGGAAAAGCTCCATGGATGGACTTTTTCAGCCCTTCGTTTGAATCCACCTACCAAGGATTGGTATGACGCGGCAGGGACGCCCGTGGATTTTTGTCGCCGCGTTGTCGCTGACGTCGCCGATCGTCACGGCGGCACCGAGCACCGTCACCCTACTCCACACCAACGATCTTCACGGCCACGTCGAACCGTGGACCGGCTGGGACGATCTCGCCGGGCGCACCATCGGCGGTCTCGATCGCCTGGCGAGCGCGATCAAACAAGTGCGCACCGAGGTCGGCGCCCGCCGCACCCTGTTGCTCGATGCCGGCGATACCTTCGGCGACACGCTGATCGCCGAGCGCACCAAGGGCAAGGTCATGGTCGATGCGATGAACGCGATGGGCTATGACGCCATGGTGATCGGCAATCACGAACCGGATCACACCGCGGCGACGCTCAAAGAACGCATTCGCGAGGCGCGCTTCGCAGTGCTGGCGGCCAATATTCGCGCCGCCAGCGGCTATCTGTACGCACGGCCGCATCTGCTGCGCATCGTCAATGGCGTGCAGGTCGGTATCCTCGGTATCGCCTATCCCAATACGCCGGCCACGACGGCGTCGAAAAACGTCGAAGGCCTGACGTTTCTCGACGCGATCGAGACGGCGCGCGCATTCGTGCCGCGTCTGCGCAAGGAAGGCGCGCAGATCGTGATCGTACTGTCGCATTTGGGGTTGTTCGCGGATCAGAAACTCGCGCGCGCGGTGCCGGGCATCGATGTGATCGTCGGCGGTCATAGTCATAACCGCATGACCGAGGCGCTGCGCGAGGGCGATACCCTGATCGTGCAGGCGGGCGCGCATGGGAGCGATCTCGGGCGGCTCGATCTCGACATCGACGCCGGTCGTATCGTCGGACATCGGCGCCACCTCATTACCATCGACAACGCGACCTTCGCCCCGGAGCCGAAGGTGGCCGCCGTGCTCGCCGGACATTTACGCCGCTATCGCGCCGACATCGATCGTAAAATCGCCGAAGCGGCGGCACCGATCGCGCGCGCGCAGACGCTCGCCGGCCAAACGCCTGGCAAGCGCGATCAACAGTCAGCCGCGGATTCGCTGTTCGCCGACGCGCTACGCGAGGCGAGCGGCGCGGAGGTCGCGCTGCTGCCGGGCGTCGGTTATGGGGTCGCGATTCCGCCGGGGCCGATCACGCAGGGACTTTTGCGCAATCTCATCCCGCACGACTCGAAGACCTTCACGCTAACGCTCACCGGCGCGCAGCTACGCGCGATCGTCGAGCAGTCGTTGGAGAATATCTACACCGACGATCCGAAAAAAAAGGTCGGGGGCATGATCCAGATGAGCGGGATGACCGTCGAGTACGACCGCGACGCACCCAGCGGGCGGCGCGCGCTCGAAATCACCGTCGGCGGTGAGCCGCTCGATGCCGAGCGACGCTATCGCGTCGCAACTAACGCGCTGCTCGCGCAGGGCGGCCACCACTATCAGACGTTCAAGCAGGCGATGGAAATACGGGAGGGACCGCCGCAGCATGAGCTGGTCAGCCGGTCGCTGGCGCGAACGCGGACGCTGACCGCGCCCAACGATTTACGCATCGTTGCCGTGCACCAGCAGGGGCGCGCCGACGACCCCCGTCTATCGTGCCTTCACTTTCCCTTCTTCGAGCACACGCCGTGTTTTTTCATACCCTCGCAGACGCCGTATAAGTAGAGCGAGTGGTCGTCGATAACAAAACCGGCATTCTGCGCCACCTGTCGCTGGCGCTCCTCAATCGCGGTGTCCAGAAACTCAAACACCTCACCGCATGCCATGCACACCATGTGATCGTGGTGGCCGCCCTGGTTGATCTCGAATACCGAACGCCCACCTTCGAAGTTATGGCGGATGACGAGACCGGCGGCCTGAAACTGCGTCAGCACCCGATACACGGTCGCGAGCCCGACCTCCTCGCCCGCCGCCAGCAGGCGCTTGTATACGTCCTCGGCGGTGATGTGCGGATGGTCGGCCGATTCCAGGATTTCGAGGATCTTAAGCCGCGGAATCGTGGCCTTTAGGCCGGCCTTCTTGAGCTCGCTGGTGCCGGGATCGGGCGGTCGGGAGTGTGTCATGGGGCGTGTGAGCGAAAGCGTGTGGCTTGGGATATCATGAAGCCAGTGTAAATCACTCGCATCACGAAGCCAAAACATGTACCGATTCGTTCTCGCCCTGTGCGCCACCCTCGCTGCCAGCGGCTGCCTCACGATTTACAGCCCCGAGGTGCAACAAGGCAACATCGTCGATCAAGAGATGGTCGATAAACTCAAGCCCGGCATGACCCGCGCGCAAGTGCGCTTCGTGCTCGGCACGCCGCTCGTGGTCGACCCGTTTCATTCCGATCGGTGGGACTACGTTTACTTTTTTAAGCCGGCGTACGAGGGCGCGCCCGAGACGCGCCGACTGACGGTCATCTTCGACGGCGACGCGCTGGCGCGGATGGAGGGCGACGTCGTCCCCGACGCGCCCGCAGCGGCTAAGGCGCAACCACCCGCGGAACAGGCGCAGCAAGCGCCGGACGAATCCGCGCCCGGCTCGCGCGCGCTATAGTCGGTCGCGCCTGCGCGCCGCGCGGCGCCGGCGCGTCTCCTTCGGGTCCGCGCGCAGCGGCCGATAAATCTCGATCCGGTCGCCATCGCGCACGACATCACTCAGCGACGCGCGCATGCCGAAGACACCGACAGCCTGGCGCATCAAATCGATTTCGGGGAACTGCGCGAGGATACCGGAATCGCGGATGACGCACTCGATCGTGGCGTCTGCCGGCACCGTTATGGCGATGACGACCTGCCGATCGGCGCGCGCGTACGCCACTTGCACGCGCACACGATTCATCGCTTGCCGTAGAGCGCCACCGCGCGCCGATGAAATCCGTCAACCAGCTCGGCGGCGATCTTGCTGAACATCGGCGTCATCACCGCGGCCAACAACCGGTTGGCCACTTCGAAGTCGAGATCGAGCGAAATCTTGCACGCACCGGCATCGAGCGCGGTGAAACGCCAGAAGCCGTGCAGGTAGCGGAACGGGCCCTCCACCAACTGCATCTCCATCATCTTGTCTTTTTGCAACAGGTTGCGTGTGGTGAAGGTCTTATGTACGCCGCTGTAGGCGATGGTGATGGCGGCAATCACGGTGTCCTCGTCCTGCGACAACACCTGCGCCCCGCCGCACCACGGCAGGAACTGCGGATACGACGCGATATCGGACACGAGCGCATACATCTCGTGATCGCTGTAGGGCACGAGCGCGGAACGGTGGATCGAGCTCACGGATAGAGTTTGTGCAGATTGAACAGCAACACCAGCAACACCAACGGCACCGCCAATCGCAGTAGCCAGATCCAGGCATCGTAGGCACAGGGCGAACGCAACGCCAGCCCCTCGCGCGTCATATCGGTGCGCAGCACCCAGCCGGCGAACAACGCCAGCAACAGCGCGCCGATCGGCAGCAACGCCTGCGTCGTCGCAACCTGCAATATATC
>JBKHXU010000095.1:0-3630 GCA_046565865.1 Gammaproteobacteria bacterium
TCGTATTGCCGGGTTCGTTCGTGCGGCTCTCGGCGGGGCGGACGCAGATGCCGGATCACCTGCAGGCGCTGTGCTTTCTCGCCGGCGCAAATTCGATTTTTTACGGCGACCGGTTGCTCACTACGCCGAATCCGGAATCGGACAGCGATCGGAAACTGTTCGAGAAGTTGGGGTTGGAGCCGCTGGTGCCGGAAACGCTGCGCACGGCGGCAACGGGCTGACGCTAGAGCGACTATAGCGACGGCTGTCATTGCGAGCGGAGCGAAGCAATCTCCCAATGCCTGACAGATTGCTTCGTCGCCTTCGGCTCCTCGCAATGACGGGTGGGATGGAAGTCCGTTAGGCGCCGCCAGGCGTTTTTCCCGCCGGCTGCAGCATCGCCCGCAACGCCGCGATGCTCGCGGTTCCCTCGGTGCGATCGTTTGCGTCGCGCTTCGCGCCCGCTGATTGCACCGCCTCTGTCCCCATCTCCGCGATGAACCGGCTCGGCTCGCACGTCTGCCATTCCTTGGCGCGGCGGCGCTTCAAGCAATGCGATACGTGCAGCTCCTTGCGTGCGCGGGTGATGGCGACGTACATGAGCCGGCGCTCCTCGTCGATCTTGCCGGCGTCGACCGATTCGCGGTGCGGCAGAATGCCTTCTTCGACGCCGACCAGGAACACGATGGGAAATTCCAGCCCTTTCGCCGCGTGAATGGTGCTGAGCTGCACCGCGTCGGCGTCGCCCTCCTGCCGGTCGAGCAGGTTCATCAGGATCACCGTCTGTGTTACGTCGAGCAGTGTCTTGTCATCTGCCTCGGCCTTCTTCGCCAGCCATGACGTGAACTTCTGCACGTTTTCCCAGCGGTCCTCGGCGTCGCGCGTTTCCAGGCTGTCGAAGAGATACGGTTCGTAGTCGATCGCCTTGAGCAGGTCGTTCAATACCGTGCCCGCCGGCTCGCCGTCGGCGCGCTCGCTCATGCGGTTGATGAAGTCGCAGAAGGTCTGTAGCGGCGCGAGCTGCTGCGGCTTGAGCCGCTGTCCTAGGCTGAACTCATACACCGCCTCGAACATGCCGATTTTGCGCTCGCCGGCATAGGCGCCGAGCGTTTCCAGCGTTTGCGGCCCGATGCCGCGCCGCGGCGTAGTCGCGGCGCGGATGAACGCCGGGTCGTCGTCCGGATTCGCGATCAGCCGCAGGTAGGCGACGAGGTCTTTGATTTCGGCGCGCTCGAAGAACGACTGGCCGCCGGACAGGCGATACGGGATATGTTGGTTGCGTAGCTGTTGTTCAAAGAGCCGCGCCTGATGATTGCCGCGATAGAGAATCGCGTAGTCGGAAAATTTCAGGTTGTGCCGGATTTTGTGCGCGGCGATGCGCATCGCGACCGTTTCTGCCTCGTGCTCGTCGTCACGCATGGCGCTGACGGTCACGAACTCGCCGCTGCCCAGTTCGGACCATAACTTCTTTTCGAACAGTTTCGGATTGTTGGCGATCAGCGTATTCGCGGCTTTGAGAATCCGCACCGTCGAACGATAGTTTTGTTCGAGCTTGATAACTTTGAGCGCCGGATAGTCCGTTTGCAGCAGCCGCAGATTCTCCACGTCCGCCCCGCGCCAGGCGTAAATCGCCTGGTCGTCGTCGCCGACCGCGGTGAAGCGCCCGCCGTCGCCGCATAGCAGGCGCAACAATTGATACTGCGCGCCGTTCGTGTCCTGGTATTCGTCGACGAGAAAGTAGCGCAGCTTATCGCGCCAGCGCGCCTGCGCCGCGCCGTCGGCGGCGAAGAGCCGCACCGGCAACAAAATTAAATCGTCGAAATCGACAGCCTGATACGCGCGCAGCGTGAGGTCGTAAGCGTGATATGCGCGCGCCAGCGCGCGCTGGTTGTCGTCCGCCGCGGTGTCCTCGGCCTGTTCCGGTGTGACCAGCGCGTTCTTCCACGCGGAAATCTGCCACTGCGCGCGCCGCACGGTCTGCTTGTCCACGGTTTTGATGATCTGCGCCAGAATCGCGAACGCATCGTCGGCGTCGAGGATCGAGAACCGTGGCTTGAGCCCGAGGGTCGCGGCCTCGGCGCGCAGAATGCGCACGCCGAGCGAATGGAACGTGGAGATAGTGAGGTCGCGCGCCGCCTTGCCCGGCATCATCGCCGCGACGCGCTCCTGCATCTCGCGCGCCGCTTTATTGGTGAACGTGATCGCCGCGACCTCGTCCGGCGCATAGCCGCCCTTGCCGAGCAGATGCACGATCTTGTGCGTGATGACGCCGGTCTTGCCGCTGCCGGCGCCGGCCAAAACCAGAAGCGGCCCGTCGAGGTAACGGACCGCTTCGATTTGAGGTGGATTGAGCGAGAGGGCCAACGCGGATGCTTCGATGATGCCGGCGCGAAAGCCGCGCAGTATACCGATGCCCGCCGCGCCGATCGACTGCCGGCCGACGGATAATAGCGGCGGTCAGTCCGGCAGCAGATCGAGGTAGCGCAGCACCAGCAGCAGCGCGACGGTGCCGAGGAATAACCATACCGGTCCGAACACCCACAGCACCAGCGGCGCCGTGAGGTAGTACGCGCGCATGCCGGACATGTAATAGAGCGACGCGCGATTCAACACCTGCACTGTTTTTGCGGCGCGACAGCCGCGCCTGGTAGACGCCAATGAGTACGGCGCACAGCGCGAACGTCGATAAATCGACGAGGTAGCGCGAGTACTGCTGCAGGAAGAGTCAGGTCGTTTCCACTCAGCCGGTGTGCGCGTGTTTGAGCGGTGCGTGTGCCGGGACCGGCAAAATCGTGAACGTCATCGTCGCTAAATCGCCGAAGACGTAGGTCGGCGGCGCGGCGACGCCGGCCACAGTGCCGGGATCGATGCGCAGCGTTTCCTCGCCGCGGATGTTCTTGATGCGCTCGATCGCCGCCTTGTGTTCGTGGCCGTTGCACACGAGGTCGTAGTCGCCGGTCAGCGCCATGGCCTTGGCGTAGTGCGGATAGTGGACGATGAAAATACGCCGCCCGCCGAGCGTGAACGCGCCGTCCTGGCCGTAGTAGTGGAGCTTGTTCTCAGGTTTGTACGCGAACTTGGCGAGATAAAAGAGATCGCCCTGGTTGTTGCCGTGTATCAAGTGAATCGGCAGCCCGAGCGGGAGGATCGCGTTCAGCGTCGAGGGCGCGATCAGATCGCCGCAATGGATCACGGCGACGGCGCCGCGCTGCTTGGCATCCGCAACCGCGGCCGCGAGTGGTGCGCGATGATCGTGCGAGTCCGAAACAATGCAGATTTTCATAGGCGGGCGATTGTACCGCGCCGAAAGGATCTTCCGGCAGCGAATCTACCTATCTGTCGATACGGACAAGGGAAGGCGAGCCTTTCTTGCTTGTCGAGAAAACTAGTATTCGACATATTCGTCCGACCTGTCGAGCTGAAACAGGCGGGTGGCCTACTCCCCAACCCGACCATCTTGATCAACACCATCCCCCCCGTGCTCGAGGCGCGCGCCAGCTCCGAGATCGAAAACATCGTCACCACCACCGACCTCAAGGTGATGGAAAAGGAACAGGAACAGGAACAGGAACAGGAACAGGTCAGAAGCCCGTGTGCGATGCTGTTGTACCGGGGCTTTTCGTTTACGCCGAGGTTGCATCGCAGAAAAGG
>JBKHXU010000096.1:0-33152 GCA_046565865.1 Gammaproteobacteria bacterium
GTCGCGAGCTTCAAGATCAAGAAGGCGTAACCATGACGCAACCGGCGATCAAGGCGGCGCTGCTGTCGGCCGCCCTCCTCGTCGTGCTGCTCGGCGTGTGGCACCTCGCCACCGTGCGCCCGGCAACATCAACCGGCGTCGGCGACGAGTATGCACAGCTCATGGGCAAAGGCACGAAGCAACCCGACGGCATGCCGACACCGGGCCAGGTCGGCGAGACCGCGTGGCGCCGGCTGGCGGACCCGTTCTACGACAACGGCCCGAACGATAAAGGTATCGGCATCCAGCTTGGGTACTCGCTCGCGCGTGTCGGCTTGGGATTTTTATTCGCCATCCTGCTCGCGATCCCGCTCGGATTTCTTATCGGCATGTCGCCGGTCGTATCCCAGGCGCTCAATCCGTACATCCAAGTGTTGAAGCCGATCTCGCCGCTCGCGTGGATGCCGCTCGCGCTCTACACCATCAAGGACTCCACGATCTCGTCGGTGTTCGTGATATTCATCTGCGCCGTGTGGCCGATGCTGATCAACACCGCGCACGGCGTGGCGTCGGTCAAGCGCGAGTGGCTCAACGTCGCGCGCGTGCACGAGATCGGCGCGCTGCGCAAGGCCTTCAGCGTGATCCTGCCGGCGGCAGCGCCGACTATCCTCACCGGCATGCGCATCTCCATGGGCATCGCCTGGCTCGTGATCGTCGCCGCCGAGATGCTGGTCGGCGGCACCGGCATCGGCTACTTCGTGTGGAACGAGTGGAATAACCTGTCGCTCACCAACGTGATCTTCGCGATCCTGCTGATCGGCGTGGTCGGCATGCTGCTTGACCTCGCGTTCGCCCGACTGCAACGGGCCGTGACCTACTTGGAGTAACGGTGACCGACACTTTTCTTAAAGTCGACGATCTCGGCAAGCAGTACCCGGACCGTAGCGGCAAGCCCGGGCCGATGATTTTCCGCGACGTGAACTTCAGCATCGGCAAAGGCGAGTTCGCCTGCATCATCGGCCATTCGGGCTGCGGCAAGACCACGGTGCTGAACGTACTCGCCGGGCTGGAGCAACCGAGCGATGGCGCCGTGATCATGGATGGCCGCGAGGTCAACGGCCCCGGCCTCGATCGCGGCGTGATCTTTCAGCATCACGCGCTGATGCCGTGGCTCAGCGTGCACGATAACGTCGCCTTCGCCGTGCGCGCCCGCTGGCCCGACTGGAATCGCGCCCAGATCCGCGCCCACTGCCGCGAGTATCTCGACCTGGTCGGGCTCGGCGCGGCGGCGCACAAGCGGCCGGCGGAGCTCTCCGGCGGCATGAAACAGCGTGTCGGTATCGCGCGCGCGTTCGCGATTCGGCCGAAGATGTTGCTCATGGACGAACCGTTCGGCGCGCTCGACGCACTCACGCGCGGCGTGATTCAAGACGAGCTGCTGAAGATCTGCGCCGCCACGCACCAAACCGTGTTCATGATCACACACGACGTGGACGAGGCGATCCTGCTGGCAGACAAAATCTTGCTCATGACCAACGGCCCCGAGGCGCGCCTCGCGGAAATCGTCGAGGTCACGCTGCCGCGCAACCGCACGCGCGCCGACATCTTTCATGACCCGCAGTACTACCGCATTCGCAATCACCTGCTCGACTTTTTGGTCAGTCGCGCCAAGGATTTTCAAGAACGACGCCCCGCCGGCTACGACCCGCGCCACCCGCCGCTGGTGCGGCCCGGCCTGGACAAGGCGTTACCGGTTTCTAACCATTCACCTGACGCACGAAGGAGCGCACCATGAACCGCCTCGATGTCACCGAACAGATCGTCGCCGCCAAACTCAAGAAGGGTGTCAGATGGGGCGACATCGCGAAAGCCGTCGGCAAGAGCAAAGAGTGGGTCACGGCCGGCTGCCTCGGCCAGATGACGTTCACCCAAGAACAGGCCGAGGCGCTGGGCAAGCTCCTGGGGCTTTCGGCCGAGGCGATGCAATCGCTGCAAGTGGTACCGTACAAGGGTTCGCTGCCGACAACGGTCCCGACCGACCCGCTGATCTACCGGTTCTATGAGTTAGTCAACGTCTACGGTTTGACTCTCAAGGAACTGATCCACGAAGAATTCGGCGACGGCATCATGAGCGCCATCGACTTCCACATGGACCTGACGCGCGAACCCGACCCGAATGGCGACCGTGTGAAGATCGTGATGAGCGGGAAGTTTTTGCCGTACAAAAACTACTAAACAGGCCGCGCCGCCCTGCCGTTAGGAATGCAGCGAGAAATCCCCTCTGCTTGCGACAACGACAGGCTTCCGTGCCTGCCAATCCTGGCGATACGTACCGGTTTTCGACGTATCCCGCCCCGGCTATCCATGGCCGGGGGCGTTCGCGAAGCCTCCGGCTCACCCTTCGCGTTCGCTCGGGACGACAACTTCGCGCTCGGTTGCCTGCTCGCACACGATGATGCGAAAATAGCGGCCCTTTCGCCACACGCCGGCCGATGAAGTTCCTCTACGATCTGTTCCCGCTGCTATTGTTTTTCGCGGCGTTCAAGCTGTACGACATTTATGTCGCGACCGCGGTCGCCATCGCCGCGTCGTTCGTGCAAGTGGGTGCGTTCTGGTGGCGTCACCGGCGGTTCGAGACAATCCACCTGGTGACGCTCGGCGTGATCGTCGTCTTCGGTGGACTGACGCTGATCCTGCGCGACGACACCTTTATTAAGTGGAAGCCGACATTGGTCTATTGGATCTTGGCGGCGCTAGTGCTCGGCAGCCAGGTGGTCGGAAAAAAAACCGCTATCGAGCGCCTGCTCGGCGCACAGATGACATTGCCGCCGCGGGTGTGGGCGCGCCAGAACCTGAGCTGGGGTGTCTTCTTTGTCATCCTCGGCGCACTTAACCTCTACGTCGCGTTTTACTACGCGCCGGAACTGGATGCGGCGGCGCGCCAGGAGATATGGGTCCAATTCAAGGTCTTCGGCCTGCTGCTTCTGACGCTCGGGTTCGCCGTGCTACAGGCACTGCTCATGGCGCGCCATGTTTCGGCGCAGGCGGACAAAGACCAGGGCGCGCGCTGACGGATGTACTACCTTATTAAAGGCAGCGATCACCCCGACGCCCTCGCGAAACGCCAGGCCGCCCGCCCCGACCATCTCAAGCGCCTGCGCGATCTGCAGGATGACGGTCGCTTGCTGTTAGCGGGCCCGATTCCGGCGATCGACGCCGAAGATCCGGGCCCGGCCGGCTTCGTCGGCAGCTTGATTATTGCCGAATTCGACTCGCTGGAAGACGCGCGTGCCTGGGCCGATGCCGATCCGTACGTGGCCGCCGGCGTCTACGCGCAAGTGAGCGTGGAGCCGTTTCGCAAGGTGCTGCCGTGAGCGCGGACGATCGTATCGCCCGCATCGAGTCGCGCCTGCGCGCGACGCTTGCGCCCGATTCACTCGACATTATGGATGAAAGCGCCGCCCACGCCGGCCACGAGGGCGCGAAAAGCGGCGGCGGACACTATGCGCTCACCATCGTCTCACCGCGATTCGCCGGCCAATCGACGCTCGCACGCCATCGGCTGGTGTATCAGGCGCTGGGCGAGATGATGCAGCGCGATATCCACGCGTTACAAATCACGGCGCTGACGCCCGACGAACTTTAGCGATTTAGACAATACCGAGGACACCATGACCACCACCCCACGCATGCCGTTGCTCGTGCTGTTTCTGATTGCCGCGGTCGGACTGGCCGCGTGCCAACAGCAGGCGACCGACGACAGCCCGGTGCTCGCCACCGTCAACGGCGAAAAAATCACCGAAAAGGATTACCAGCACTATTTACAACTGCGCCAGACGCGGCAGGAGCCGATCGCCGACAAGGACAAGGAACGCAAGATTGTGCTCGACGAGATGATCGACCGGGTGCTGTTGAGCCAGCGCGCGGTGGAGCAAAAACTGGATCAGGACCCGGAGGTGTATTACCTGCTCAAGCGCCTGCGCGAGAACGTGCTGGTGCAGGCGGCGATCCGCAACATGTTGAAGGAAGGCCCGGTCTCCGACGACGAGCTTAAGGCGCGCTTTGAGAAGGAAGCCGCCGACACGCACAAGACCGAGTACCAGGTGCGCCACGTGCTGCTCAAGACCGAGGACGAAGCCAAGGAGGTCATCAAGCAGCTCAAGGGCGGCGCCAACTTCGCCACCGTCGCCAAGCAGAGGTCTATCGACGTGCAGTCGGGCAAGAAGGGCGGCAACCTCGGCTGGATCAACCAGGGCATGGTGGTGCCGGAATTCTTCGAGGCCGTGACGCAACTACCGAAGGGCGCGATATCGCTGGAGCCGGTGAAGTCCGATTTCGGCTGGCACGTGATCAAGGTCGAAGACACGCGCGCCGCGAAGATTCCGACGTTCGAACAGTTCATGGCGGACAAGCAGACCAAGGCCAACTTCTATCGGCGCATTCAGGACGAACGTATCGAGACGATGGTCAAGGACCTGCGCAAGAACGCCAAGATCGAAATCAAGTAGTCGCCGCCCGCACGGACCGCGCCATGCCACATTGGGTTTCGACGGCGCCGCGAGCGGCCGCGGCGCTGTGCGCGGCGTTGGTCCTCGGCGTCACGGCGCGTGCGGGCGAGCCGCATCTACCGCTCAACGCCACGCGCGTGCCGCTGGCCGAGACCGTCGATGTCGGCGACCGCATCGAGCGCATCCGTTTCCTCGGCATGCTGCTGATACCGGCGACCACGGTGAACGGCTTGCGCTTCTCGCAACTCTCCGACCTCGCGTGGGACGACGACGCGGGTCTGCTGTACGCCATCTCCGACAAAGGCGCGTTGTTTCACCTGCGGCCGCTGTTCGACGGCAACACGCTGGTCGATATACGGCTCGTGCGCGCCCTGCCACTGCGCGAGCTGCATTCGGATCAGCCGCTGCGCGGCCGCCGCGCCGACACCGAAGGCATGGACATCCTGCACGGACGCAATCGCCGGCCGCAGGACACCGAGCTCATCATCAGCTTCGAGCGCCTTCCGCGCATCTGGCGTTATCGGCCCGACGGTCGGGCGCTGGCGGAGCTGCCACTACCGGCGCCGCTCGACGACGTCCGCGCCTACGACAACGGCAATCGCATGCTGGAGGCGATGTGCATCGACGACAGCTTCGGTCCGCTCACGATGCCCGAGGCACCGCTGCGCAAGGAACAACGCGGCCACAACCGCATTTTCAGTCTCGGCGGCAAGTCGTGGCTGTACCCGGTGGAGAATTCAAACCGCGTCGTCGGCATGGCGTGCCTCGGCGATGGCGACGTGATCGTGCTCGAACGCGATTACGGCCGGCTGCTCTGGCGCGCGTCGACCGCGCTCAAGCGCGTACGGCTATCGGCGGCCAACGCGGGGGCGGTGGTGACGCCCGAGCGCCTGGTAACACTCGATACCACGCAAGGTTTTCAGATCGACAACTTCGAGGGCATCACGCCGCACCACGGCAATCGCTTCTTCCTCATCAGCGACAACAACGATCTGTTCGTGCAGCGCACGCTGCTGCTTTATATCGAACTGCTGCGCGATCCGGTACCTTAGTGCTGCCTGCGCTCGACCGGGCGGATGAGCAATCCGCTGGTCGATACCCGCACCTCCAGCCGTTGCGGCCGGTCGGCCGGCACGAACGTCGCCGAACCGTATTCGGCATCGAGCAGCGGCGCGAGCGCGCCGTAGCGCTGGCGCAGCGCGAACAAATCCATCGGCTTCTCCTGCGCCAATCCGTACACCGTGCGTGGCGCGGCGCGCTCATCGCCTAACTCGCGATAGCGGCCGGTGACGCGATCGAGTTCGTAGGCCGTGTGCAAGCCAAGCACGTTCGCGAACGGTTTCCATTTGAGGATATGGGCGTCGATGTAAAACTCGTCGCCGGCGAGTTGAAATTCCTTGGTCGTTCCCTGCGGCGTTTGCACGCGCACGCGAAAGCGCTTCGGGCCCTCCGGCCATACCTCGACTGTGGCCGCCACGGTCTCGTGCGTCAGCGCCTGATACCCGCGGGTGGCGAGCGCCAACGTCCCGAGCGCTGCCGCAAGCGCGAGCAGCACCAACGCGGTCGCGAGCGTGCCGGTCAGTTTCAGCAGCCGCGCGTGGCGCAGCGCGCCGAATGCGCTCCACAAGAATGCGAGCGCGAACAACGCCAGCGCCAGCGCAATCCAACTTGTCGCCGACCACACGGTTGCTGTCATGGTTTCGCACTCCGCTTGTACGCTGTGCGCACCAACGCGGCGAGATCCAGTGTCTGGATCGCGCCGATCGCTGCCTCTAACGCGCCTTCGCTGCACACACCGCTCTGCGCGGCGTCGGCGTAGCCGCAGCGGGCTGCCGCGATGCACGCCTGTTGCACCGCGCACGCGACTTGCATCAATTCGGGCTCCGCACTCATGAGTGCGTCGCGGGCGCCGGCAATGTTACCAGTACCCGCCCACGCGATTTGCCAGCTAACATGTTGCCGATCTCCGATTCCAAGTTATCGAGCGTGCACTCGCGTGTCAGCTCGTCGAGGTGTCGCGGCTTCCATTCGCCGGCGAGCTTACTCCATATCTGTCGACGTAGTGCCATGGGCGTCGCCGCTGAATCCACGCCGAGCAACGCCACGCCGCGCAGAATGAAAGGATAGACCGTGGTGCTGAACGTGGGAGCATCGACCATGCCGCAGGTAGTCACCGCACCGCGCGGCGCCACCGCACGCAGCACCGCCGCCAACGTCTCGCCGCCGACGGTATCGACCACGCCGGCCCAGCGTGCGGCAAGCAGCGGTTTGTCCGGGTTCGCCTTGAGTGTGTCGCGCGCAGTAACGTCGCGCGCACCGAGGCGCAGCAAAAATTCGCGCTCGTGCGGCTTGCCGGTGGCCGCGATCACGTTGTAGCCGGCGCGCGCCAGTATCGACACCGCCAGGCTGCCGACGCCGCCGGTGGCGCCGGTCACCAACACCTCGCCGGCGTCCGGGCCGATGCCGAGCTGCTGCAATCGGGTCAACGACAACGCCGCGGTAAAGCCCGCGGTACCGAGCATCATCGCCTCGCGCAGCGTCAGTCCATCCGGCCGCGGCACGACCCAGTCGGCCGGCACGCGGATGTACTGAGCGAGGCCACCGGGCGTATTCATGCCCAGATCGTAACCGGTGACGATCACTTCGCTGCCCGCTGCGAACGCACGACTCGCGCTCTCCACCACCGCACCGGCGGCGTCGATGCCGGGCGTATGCGGATAGCGGCGGGTGATGCCGCGATGGCCGGTGGCCGAGAGCGCGTCTTTATAGTTTAGCGATGAGTACCGCACGCGGATCAAGGTATCGCCCGGCGGCAGATCGTCGATCGCGCGCTCCTCGACCGCGCGCGTCACGCCGCCCGCGCGCGCTTCGCGTACAACCAGGGCTTTGAAGCGCGCGCTCACCGGGCCGCGACCGGTGCACTCATGCGTCGACGGGCACCCTGGGCGCACTCGCGCGCCGTGCGCTGCGCACCGGACGACCGTTCGCCACCGGGTACAGCGCGGCGCGGATTTTTTCCAGCATGTCGAGCCCATCGCGCGTGACGGCGACGGTGCGCGCAGCCACGATCGGCGCCAGATTCGACGGGCGGTAATCATTGGTCGGGTGCTGCATGCGATCGATCGCGCTCTGGTGGATGCGCTCGTTCAGCGTGTCCGGCTGGCCGATGGGGCGCAGGTGCCGCGGCATCAGTTTATATCCGTGCTCGCGCGATTCACGCAGTTCGCCGTGGCAGTTGGGATCGACGCGCATGGCGAGATAACGCTGATTGAGCAGCAGGCCCGCGTCCATCGCCTTGGTCGCCATCCATAACAGCGCGTGATCCGACAATCCGCAGTCGAGGTAGCCGCCGCCGACGTTGCAGTGCACGCCGGCGAACCACACCTGCTCGACATGCGGACGCGGCGTTCCATTGCTCTTCCACACACTCGGCGCGAACGCGCCGCGCTGCTCGTCGACCCCGAGCGCCTGGTAGGCGTGCGTGACGTGCGCGCCTAAGGTCTCGTCGTGGAAACCATGCGCGTACTTCGTTCCCTTCAACAAGCCGCCGACCGCCTTGCGCAACAACCCGTAGCGCGATAACGCCGGCACGCCGAGCGCGCCGACGGTGTCCCACACGCCAATGAAATAAACCGGCACCTCGCGCTGCGCCGCCTTGAACTTGGCCGCCGCCGCTCTACCCTTGTCGTCCACCGACTGCCGGTACAAATCGTACGCCTGGGTCACCGCCTCGGCGTCGTTCGCGCGCGTGAGGCCGCAGCGGCCGATCAGCCCCGCGAGCGAACGCACGGTGTAGGCGCCGCGGCTAAAGCCGAAGAAGAACAGTCGATCGTTGTCCGTGTAGGTGTCGGCCAGCCAGCGATACGCCTGCTTGATATTGTCGGTCAAGCCGATGCCGAACGCGCCGCCGGTCCAGCGATCGATCCCCTTGCTGGTGCCGACGCCGGTGTCGTAGTACACGCGTTGCTGCTGCGGGTTGCTGTCGTCGATCGCGCGCGCGATCTTGACCACGTTCGACGGCACTTCAAAGCCACGGTCGGTTTGCTTCGGCGTGTTCCACGTGCCATCGCAACACACAACGAGGTTACGGCCCATACGATCTCCCTGTTCGCGTTCGTTAGGTTTCCCGGGCACCGAGGCGCACATCGAGCGTCGGCGGTTGATACAAGGTCTGCAGCACCACGCAATAGCGCATGGTCAAGCGTTGCAAGGTTTCGCGCTGTTCCGGTGTCGCGTCGGTATCGAGTTCGAACCGCAGCCGGATCGCGCGGAAACCGACCGGCGCGTCCTTGGCTACGCCCAACGTGCCGCGGAAATCGAGGTCGCCCTCGGCCAGTACCCGCCCGCCGCGGACCGGAATGCCCGTCGCGGTCGCTACCGCGCGCAGCGTTACACCGGCGCAGGCGACCAGCGCCTCGAGCAACATATCGCCCGAACACGCCGCCATCCCGTCACCGCCGGTCGCCGGATGCAAACCGGCATGCACCAACGCCCGGCCGGTCTGGACATTGCAGGCGAGCGCGGTATCGAGCGCGCCCTCGGCGCGCAGCGTTACCTGCGCTGCGGCGGGATCTTGCCGATACCGCTCCTTGAGCGGTGCCTGGCGCCGGCGCAGCTCATCCGCGTCCATGGTGCCTCCGGCGCGGCGGCGAGGCGCACGCGCGGACGATGCGCTCGCGCGCAGTGCGCAGCGGTGAATCAAAACAGCTCGTGGGGTGAATACGGTTGCGGTGCACGTCCTTCCCGGACTACACAACGGCGTGCGCCAATTGGACCAAAGCCGCCGAGACTCGGCAAGCCCGGAACGACGAACGCCCGCATGGGCGGCGGACGTTCCTCGTTTACGTCTACTTCTCGGGTTTCGTATAGTCGCGATCTTCTTCGGGATCGAACTCTTTGGCGCGCTCCCGGCCCTTCTGCTCCGCTACCGGGTCGTCCTTCGCGTTGCGCGCCGCATCCTCAACCTTGCCGGATTTGACGGACTTCTCGGTCGCCTCGTTATAGTGGCGCGCGGCGTCGCGGTTTCCTTCGCCCTGATTACGATCAGCCATAAAGCCTCCGTGCGTTGACGAAATGGACTCGATCTAAACGGACCCGCCGCGCGCAGCGAAGTTCCCAAGGTTCGGTGAACAAAAAAAGAGGCGGCCAAAGGCCGCCTCGCGCAGACCGATTGCGTTACCGGCCCATCTGCTGCTGGTGTTGCTGCATCTGCTGCCCCTGACGCATTTGCTGGCCGTTCATGCCGGGGCCCATCATCTTGTCCTTGCCGCCTTTGGGATCCTTGTCGCCGCCTTTCATCGCCGCGCCGCCCATCATCTTATCCTTACCGCCCTTACCGCCTTTATCGCCGCCATCCTTCATCATGGTGGTGCCGGTCATTTTGTCCTTACCGCCACCTTTGCCGCCGTCCTTACCACCGTCTTTGCCGTCCTTCATCATGGCGCCGCCGGTCATTTTGTCCTTGCCGCCTTTGCCGCCCTTCTCGCCGCCGTCTTTCATCTCCTTGGAAATCCCATCGACCTTGGGCGCGGGGTCCGCCGCTTGTACCGCAACCGCGAGACCGAGACCGGCCAGCGCCGACAGCGACAGCCCGGCGAACGAAGTAATAGTTTTCATGACTCCTCCAGTGGTTGGTATTGCGATGGAACTAACCGGCCTTCGCCAGATCGGGATGGCCGAACTGCTCGTTGTAAAGCTGCGCGTACAAGCCGCCGCGCGCGAGTAACTCATGGTGTTTGCCGCTATCGACCACGCACCCGGCATCCATGACGACAATCAGATCCGCGCGCAGTATCGTCGACAACCGGTGCGCGATCACGATCGAGGTGCGGTTCTTGAGCAGCCGCGCCAACGCCTGTTGGATGTGGCGTTCGGCGCGCGAGTCGAGCGAGGACGTGGCCTCGTCGAGAATCAAGATGCGCGGATCCTTCAGAAATGCGCGTGCGATCGCGAGCCGTTGCTTTTGTCCGCCCGACAGGGTTGCGCCGCGCTCGCCGATCTCGGTCGCGATACCCTCCGGCAGACTATCGACGAATTCTAGCGCGTTCGCCGCCTCGAGCGCTGCCTTGATTTCATCGTGCGTGGCGTTCGGCTTGGCCAGCAACAGATTCTCGTGCACGGTGCCGGAAAACAAAATCGTTTCCTGGTTGACGATGCCGATGTGTGCGCGCAGCGACGCCAGCGCGAGATCGCGCAAATCGTGACCGTCGAGCAGAATACGGCCGGCGATGGGATCGTAGAACCGCGGCACCAGATTGGCGAGCGTCGATTTTCCGGCGCCGCTCGGCCCCACCACCGCCACCGTCTGGCCGGCGGCGATGTGCAGGCTGATGTCCTTGAGTGTCTGCTTGTTGGGGTCATAGCCGAATGCTACGCCGGCAAACTCGATATCGCCGCGGCAGTCGACCAGCGGCAGCGCGTCCGGACGCTCGATCACGTGCGGCTGGGTGTCGAAGTACTCGAAGATACGGTCGATCGCCGCCAGCGCGTTCGCCAGCACCACGCTGAGATCGGACAGGCGCTGCAGCGGGTAATAAAACATGCCCAAGTACAGCAGGAACTGGGTCAGCTCGCCGACCGTGAGCCGCCCGCCCAGTATCTGGTACACGCCGTACCACACGACCAGCACCGGTGCCGAGTGCACCACGAAGCCGACCACGACCTCGTTCATGGCGGTGAAGCGCACCGAGTACAACACCTTGTTCAGCAGTTTGTTCGCGTGCGACGCGAAGCGTTGGGATTCCAGACGCTCGCGCGCGAAGCCCTTGACGATGCCGACACCGGCCACCTTTTCCTGCAACTCGCCGGCCAGCACCTCGATGCGCTGCTGCACCTCTTTGCTGCTCTGGCGAATGCGCGGGCCCATGGCGCGCAGCGCGATCACGTACACCGGCATCAGCACCAGCGAGATCAGCGTCAACGTCGGGTGAATCGAAAACAGGATCAGCACCAGCGCGATCAGCAGGATGATGTCCATCCATACGTTGGTCAGCGCCGAGCCGACGAAATTTTGTGCGAGGTTGATGTCGCTCACCAAGCGCGACACGATCGAACCGGTCTGGTGGCGCGTAAAGAATGCGTGCGACAGCCGCTGCACATGGTTGAACAGCGCCACGCGCAGGTCGCGCACCATGCGGTGGCCGGCGATGGCGGAGAACACGCTGCGGTAATAGGTGGCGATCATCCAGATCAGGTTTACGCCGAGGATCGCGAGCACGAGATACAGCGTCGTCTGGCTGCGCACCGCCGGGTCGATGCCTTCCTTCAGCACCACCTCGTCCAGCAGCACCTTCAACATCCACGGGAACGCGAGCGGAAGCAGAAACTTGAGCAGCCCGGCGCCGGTCGCGCCGGCGACATAACCCCAGTACGGCTTGGCGTAGGCGAGGAAGCGCCAGATCGGCGCCCGCGCCCGCGTCTCGGGTCGGAACCGCCGCAGCACCGAGTTGCCGACGCCGTCCTTCACGTCGACGATGCGCGTGGCGTTGATGTCGACCTCCGCATAGCGCGAGCTCGCTTGCAGGCGTTTCACGTCCTCCGGCCGCAGGCCTTGCGGCAGGCGTCGCGGCGAGATCGGCGCGGCCGCGAGCATATCGTCGTCGACCTCGAGCACGAGCGCGACGTATTCCTCCGCCGCCGGCTCGCGCGACAACGCGCCGAGCACGACCTGCGCGTCGGCCCACTGCTCGAACACGTAGTGCCGACCGTCGCTGCGCACTAATCCGTCTGCCAACCGCGACGCCACATCGCGCGCGCGACAAAGGTGGTATCCGATCATGATCTCACCGCGTTCGTTTCCAACAACGTCAACAATTCGTCTTCGGTCAATTGCGGCACGTTGAGCTCGCGCGCCTTGTCGGCCTTCGAGCCCGGATCGGCGCCGACGACGACATAGTCGGTCTTCTTCGATACGCTGCCGGCGACTTTGGCGCCGAGCGCCTGCAACCGGCGTTTGGCCTCGTCGCGGCTCAAGGACGAAAGCGTACCGGTGAGCACGAACGTCTTGCCGGCAAGCGGCGCGCCGATGCGGCGTTCGACCGCGGGCCAATGCACGCCGGCGGCGCGCAGGCGCTCGATAACGTTGCGATTCTCCGGGTCGTGAAAGAACGCGTGAATGTCCTCGGCCATGCTCGCGCCGATATTGGGCACGGCGTCGATCTCGTCTTGGGTGGCGTTCATGAGCGGCTCCAGGTCGCCAAAGTGCTCGGCCAATTGCTGCGCCGTGGCCTCACCGACCTGCGGGATGCCGAGGCCGTAGAGGAAGCGCGCAAGCGTGGTCGTCTTGCTCGCCTCAATGCGCGCCAACAAATTTTGCGCCGACTTCTCGCCCATGCGCTCCAGCGCCGCCAACTGCGGCGCGGTGAGGCGATACACGTCCGCGACCGTCTGTATCAACTGTTTCTGTACCAACTGCTCGACCAATTTGTCGCCCAAGCCTTCGATGTCCAACGCCGAGCGCGCGGCGTAGTGCAGGATCGCGCCGATGCGCTGCGCCGGGCAATGCAGGCCGCCCATGCAGCGATGCGCCGCCGCCTCCGGTTCGCGCACCACCTCGGAGCCGCATACCGGGCAGCGCGTCGGCATCTGCCACACCTGCGTCTGCGGCGGGCGTTTGTCGAGCACGACGCTCACGACCTCGGGAATCACGTCGCCGGCGCGGCGCACGATCACGGTATCGCCGACACGCACGTCCTTGCGCTTGAGCTCGTCCTGGTTGTGCAGCGTCGCGTGCGTCACCGTGACGCCGCTCACCGCGACCGGTTGTAACACAGCGACCGGCGTGATGACGCCGGTGCGACCGACCGACGGCAAGATCGCCTCGACGATCGTTTGCTCTTCCTGCGCCGGCAGTTTGTGTGCGATCGCCCAACGCGGCGCGCGCGCCGTGAAACCGAGCCGCTCGCGCGCGGCGAGCGCGTTCACCTTGTACACCACGCCGTCGATCTCGAACGGTAAAGTCGCACGCGCGGCCAACAGTGTTTGGTAGTAACGCAAACACTCGTCCACGCCGTGCACGAGACGAAAGTACTCGCTGATGCGAAAACCCCACGCGCGCAGGCGCGCGATGATATCGGCGTAGTGCTCCGCGATCGGCGCCGACACCTCGCCCAGTCCCCAGGGAAAGAAACGCAGCGGCCGGCTCGCGGTCACGCGCGGGTCGAGCTGGCGCAGGCTGCCGGCGGCGGCGTTGCGCGGGTTGGCGAACACCTTGTCGTTGCGTGCGAGCTGCTCGCGGTTCAAGCGCTCGAAGTCCTGGCGCGGGATGACGATCTCGCCGCGCACCTCGACAACGTCGGGCCAGTCGCCGCCGTGGAGCTTCAGCGGAATCGACCTGATGGTACGGACGTTGGCGGTGATGTCCTCGCCGGTCTCGCCGTCGCCGCGGGTGCCGGCGCGCGCAAGCACGCCATGCTCGTAGCGCAGACTCACCGATACGCCGTCGTACTTCGGCTCCGCGGTGTAGTCGATCGGTCCGTCGACGCCGAGACCTTTGCGCACGCGCGCATCGAACGCGCGCACGTCGTCGTCGCTGAACGCGTTGTCCATCGACGTCATCGGCACGCTGTGGCGCACGGCGCCGAACGCGGCGAGCGGCGCGGCGCCGACGCGCTGAGTCGGCGAATCAGGCGTGATGAGATCGGGGTGTTGCGACTCGAGCGCGCTTAACTCGGCGAGCAGTCGATCATACTCGGCGTCGGCGATCGCCGGTGCATCGAGCACGTAGTAGCGGTAGTTGGCGTCGTTGATCTGCGCGCGCAGCCGCTCAATACGCGCGGCCACCTGGTCGCGATCGGTCATCCGCCGCTGCCGAACAGCCGCAGCGCCGTGTCGCTCCCGGCCGGGATGCCGAACGCACGCATGCGCGCCTCGATGCCTTCGATCTGGGTGCGGATGGCGTTGATGCCGGCCTCGGTGAGCGGCCGATGTTCCTGATCCAGCAGCCGACCGCCGAGAAACGCGGTGAGACCCGCCGCCGTCTGCATCATGCGCTCGAACGCCTGCGCCGGCTCGCGCACCACCGGCACGCTCATGAACACCGCGAGCCCCGCGGTGCGAAACGTGTCCCACTCTGTCGGACTGAAGTGCCCGGGCTTGTACAGGCTCGACACGCTGTAAAGCACGCGGCCGTTTTCCATGGCGTGGAAAATGTTCATCGCCCCGAGCTCGAGGCCGTGGCGTTGCATGGCGGCGCTGATCGCGTGGCCCTTGAACGGCGCCTGCGCGGTGGTAACGATGTTGATGCCGGCGATGACGTCGTGTTCGTCGCAAAACGCCTGCAGCCGCCGCGCCTGCGCCAGCGCATCCTCGAAGCTGGCCGAAAACTTCGCCGGCCGATGCAACGCATCGGCGAGCTTGAGCCCGACCTGCGTGAATGTGTTCAGTTCTGACTCGCTGACCGGCCCGCGACTGTCAAGCAACTGCAGCGACAGTTTGAGATCGCTGTACTGCGTCGCCTCGGAGTCATGCTGCACCAGCGACCAAAAGTTGGTGTGGTAGCGCTGGCCGTAAAGCTTGCGCGGATACTCGAGTTTGTACTCGTTTTGCTTGTAGATACCGAGCGCGGTGCGTCGGCTCACCGGTCCCGGGCCGGGCAGGTGCAAAATCAAATCCGCGTGCTCGTCCGGTAGCGTCGAGCCGGCCGGATCGGCGCCGCGCGCAGCCCCGGTTCCCGGCGGATCGAAGCCGGGATTGAGATTGAGCGGCCGATGCGCCACCTCCTCGATACTTTGCAACGCCGCCGCCAATGCGTCGCGCGATGGCGGTGGCGCATCGGTCACAGGCGCGTCCGGCCGCAGAAACCGGCGCTCCGGCGCGAGATCGGCCGCGCTCGCCGCCGCTGTCATCGGCGCCGGCGGCGGCGCCACCGCATCGAGCGACGGTTCGCGCCGCTCGATCGGGGCCGTATCCGGGCTGGGCGTATCAAGCCCGACAAAGGGTTCGACGACCATCCGACGCTCGCTCGGTTGCGAGCGCGCGCGCCGCAACGTGGTATACGCGACGATGGCGATGATGATGATACCGATCAGCAGCAGGGAGAGCTGCAGACTCATGATTACTGCGCGACCATCTGCAACGCCTCCTCGACGTCGACCGCGACCAGGCGCGACACACCCGGCTCGGACATGGTGACGCCGATGAGGATTTCGGCCAGCTCCATACTGATCTTGTTGTGGGTGATGTACATGAGCTGCGTGCGCGCCGACAGCGTCTTCAGCGTCTCGACGTAGCGCTCGACGTTGGCGTCGTCGAGCGGTGCATCAACCTCGTCCAGCAGACAGAACGGTGCTGGATTGAGCTCGAAGATCGCGAACAAGAGCGCCACCGCCGTCAGCGCCTTCTCGCCGCCGGACAGGAGGTGAATGGTGCTATTGCGCTTGCCGGGCGGACGCGCCATGACAGTGACGCCGGTCTCGAGCAGATCGTTGTCGGTCAGTTCCAAGTACGCACTGCCGCCGCCGAACAGGCGCGGGAAGAACGTCTGGAAATTCTCGTTGACCTTGTCGAACGTCTCCTTAAAGCGCGTGCGCGTCTCGCGGTCCATCTTGCGGATCGCTTCTTCCAGCGTCGCCAGCGCCTGCGACAAGTCTTCCGATTGTTTGTCGAGGTAACCCTTGCGCTCGGACAATTCCTGAAACTCGTCGATCGCGACCAGATTGATCGGGCCCAAACGCTCGATGCGCGCCAAAATCTGGTCCAAGTTTTCCTGCCATGCCGCCTCGTTCGCCTCGGCGGGCAGCTCGGTCAACACCTGACCGACATCGGCGCCGGCCTCGCGCAGTTGCTCGGCGAAGGTATCGCGGCGCACGATCAGCTCCTGGCGCGTCACGCGCTCGGATTCGAGCGCCGCGCGCAGCTCTTGCGCCTGCTTCTCTTCTTTGCCGCGTAGCTGCTCTTGCTCGCGCAGCGCGTTGTCGAGTTCGCTCACACCATGGCGCGCCGCGCCCAGACGCTGTTCGACCGCCAACCGCTTTTCGAGGAAACCATCGAGCTGCGCCTTGAGCTCGAGCTCCGGCCGCCGGTCCTCGTTCAACGCGTCGAGCAGCTCCTGCCGCCGCGTCGCCAGACTTTGTAATTGCCCTTCGAGCCGACGGATACCGGCCTCGGTTGACTCGAACGCAGTCTGCACGCCCTGACGCTCGACATCGAGCCGGTGCGCGCGCTCGCGCACCTCGCTCTCGGTCGCGCGCGCGGCCGCGAGCTGGTCCTGCAACGTCTGTCGATGGGACGCCAGCTGCGCGCGTCGCGCCTCGTGGCCACCAGTCTCGGTTTCGGCGGTTTGCAGACGTGCATTCGCGGCAGCGAGCTCGGCGCGATCGCGTTCGAGCTGCGTCTGCTGTTCCTCCTGCTCGCGCCGTATCTGGGCGGCGCGGGATTCCAACTGCGTCAAGCGCGCCTCGCGGTGCCCGAGGCGCTCGCGCAGCTCGGCGCGCGCGCGTTGGCGTTCGTTCAATTCGCGCGTCAGTTGCTCGCGTTGTTGCTCGCTCTCGGTAACCGCGGCCGTGGCCGTCGCGACCGCGCTCTGCAGACGTTCGAGCTCGCGCCCGCGCGTTTGTGCCGTGGACTCCAAGCCTTCAATCTCGCGCTGGCGCACGAGCCAGCCGCGCTCGGCGCCGGTTGCGTGCTCGACGCTCAGCCAGTTGCGCCCAATCCAAACGCCATCGCGCGTCACAAACGATTCGTGCGCAGCCAGCTCGTTGCGCGCCGCCAGCGCGTCGTCGACGGACTCGGCGACGTAGACGCCGCCGAGTAACGGTGCGAGATCGACATCCGATCGGATCTTATCGAGCAGCGCCACGCGTCGATGATTGATGCTCGCCGCGCCGGCGCCCAGGTCGATGATACTCATGCGGCCGCGATTGAAGTCTTTAAGCCCGCGCGCGGCCGCATCCAGCCCGTTGGCACACACGGCGGCCAGACGGCCGCCCAACACGCGTTCCACCGCCTGCTCCCAACCCGGCTCGACGCTCAAGCGGCTCGCCAGCCGCGGCGCCTGCTCCAGCGCGTGCGCGCGCAACCAGTCGGTCAGCGCCGCGTCGTGACGCGCCTCAGCCGCGGCCTGCAACTCGCGCAGGCTCGCAAGCCGCGCCGCCGCTTCCTGGTGTTCGCCGCGAAGCTGATCAAGCTCGGCCGTCAGCCGTTCGCGTTCGGCGCGCGCGCGCTGCACGCGTTCGCCGGTCTCGGCCAGCGCTTGTTCGAGATGCGCGCATTCCTCATCCAGTGCGCGCGCCTCGTCGCGTACCGCGTCGAGACCCGCGGCGGCAAGCTCCTGTTCAATCGTGCGCGCCTCGTCCGCGAGCCGCGACTGGCGCTCGCTGAGCTGCGCGATCTGCTGTTCCAGCGTGCGGATACGCTCGCCTTGGATGTCGCGCGTCTTGGAGGCATCGGCGGCGGCGGCGCTGAACGCGGTCCACTCGTCCTGCCATTGGCTCATCGCCGCCTCGGCCGCGCGCAGCGCGGCGATCGCGGCCTCGCGTTCTTGATTCAAGCTCGCGGCCGCCGGCAGCGATTGATCCAGCCGTTGTTGCAACTCCGCCAACCGCTGCTTGTCGGCCTCCAGGTGCTGGCCCGCCTCGTTCCAGGTGCGATTGAGCTGCTCTTGCTCGCGCACCAGCGCCGCGCGCGTCTCGCGCGCGTGTTCGATCGCCTGCTCCAGGCGCGACACCTCGGCGCCGATGCCGTAGTACTCGGCCTGCACCGCATTGTGCGCGTCGAGCGCCTCGGTGTGCTGCGTGCGCAACTGCTCGATGCGCGCCTCGATCTCGCGCTGCACCGCAAGCGCGGCGTCGAGCGCGTTCTGGCGTTCGTTGATGATGCGATCCTGGGCGATGAGTTTTTCGTCCAGCTCGCGATACTTGAGCGCCAGCAGTTGTGCGCGCACGCTGCGCTCTTCTTGCTTCAGCTCTTTATATTTGGTCGCGGCCTTCGATTGCTTGTTCAACCGGTTGAGCTGGGTCTCGAGTTCCTTGCGGATGTCCTCGACCCGCGCGAGATTCTCCTGCGTGTGCTTGATGCGATTCTCGGATTCGCGCCGGCGCTCCTTGTAGCGCGAGATGCCGGCCGCTTCTTCGATGAAGCCGCGCAGGTCTTCGGGCTTGGCCTCGATGATGCGCGTGACCATGCCCTGCTCGATGATGGAGTACGCGCGCGGACCCAGGCCGGTGCCCAAGAACAGATCGGTGATGTCCTTGCGCCGGCAGCGCGTCTTGTTCAGAAAATAATCCGACTGCCCGTCGCGCCCGGCCTCGCGCCGGATCGAGATCTCGGCGTACGCCGCGTACTGCCCGCCGGCACTGCCGTCGCTGTTGTCGAACACGAGCTCAACCGCGGCCTTGCTCACGGGCTTGCGCGCGTTCGAACCGTTGAAGATGACGTCCGCCATCGAGTCGCCGCGCAGATGTTTGGCGGACGACTCGCCCATGACCCAGCGGATCGCGTCGATGATGTTCGACTTGCCGCAACCGTTCGGACCAACGATGCCGATGAGGTTGCCGGAGATGGGGACAGTGGTGGGATCGACGAAGGATTTGAAGCCGGAGAGCTTGATCGTTTTAAGTCGCATCGGCCTTTTCTGCCCGCGCGGGCGCGGAGTAAGTTACAATTCTAACCACGGTATTAGAACATTTCCCAACGATGCCCACGACTCCCAGCAAGGCCCTCGAGACGTTTCCGAACCCGGAGCCGGGGCGCGATTATATCATCGAGATCGAAACACCCGAGTTCACTTGTCTGTGCCCAAAGACCGGCCAGCCGGATTTTGCGACGCTGGAACTGGAGTACGTGCCCGACCAGCTGTGCGTGGAGTTGAAGTCGCTCAAGCTGTACATCTGGTCGTATCGCGACGAGGGCGCCTTCCACGAGAAGGTCACGAATACGATCCTGAACGACATCGTCAACGCGACGCAGCCGAAGTACGCGCGGCTCAAGGCCCGCTTCAACGTGCGCGGCGGGATCACCACCTCGGTCGAGGCCCAATACCGCCGTCCCGGATGGGTGCCGGCGCCGCCGCGACCTGACCTGCCGCGCGAAATCCAGCGCGCGACCCTGGCCGACACGACTCCCACGCCGGAACCAGCGCCGGCCTCCGCCCCGGCCGCGGCCAAGGCGCCGCCCGCCAAACCGGCGAAGCTCAAGCTCGAGACCCCGCCCGCGGCGCCGCGGGCGCCGGCGGATACCGAGCCGACCACGCGGCCGATGTCGCGCACCGAGCGGTTTCGCATGCTGCGGCGCAACCGCGCCGGCGTGACCGATACGACCGATGCGGCGACGGCGGTGGCGCCGGCCGCGGCGGGCAAGGCATCGGCGCCGCCGGTGCCGGCCGGGCCGCCGCGCGACGTGTACCTCGGCATCGATTTTGGCAGCACCGGCTGCCGGGTGGTGGCGATCGACGAGGCCGGCGGCATCATCGGCCAGGCCAACGCGCCGCTGCCGGCGTCGATGCAAACCGGCGATCAGATCACTCAGGACCCCATGCAATGGTGGAAGGCGTTGGTCGCCTGCCTGCAGAATCTCTTCACTCAGCTCGATCCCAAGCGGGTGAAGCGGCTGGCGGTCGACGGCACCTCGGCGACGGTGCTGCTGTGCGACAAGCAGGGCAACCCGGTCACGCCGGCGTTGATGTACAACGACCGGCGCGCCAAGGCCGAGGCCGAGCGCATCGCCGCAGTCGCGAGCGAGGCCTGCGGCGCACACGGCGTGACCGGCAGCCTGGCCAAACTCCTGTGGCTGCAAAACACCAAGAGCCAGCAACGCGCGGCTTACGTGCTGCACCAGGCGGATTGGATCAGCAACCGTTTGACCGGCAGTTTCGGCCACAGCGATTACAACAATTGCTTGAAGCTCGGCTACGATGCCCAGACCGGTCGCTGGCCGGATTGGCTTGGCGAGCTATCTATTAACGAGACCTGGCTGCCCACGGTGCATGCACCGGGCGACATATTGGGCACGCTCAACGCCGAAATGGCCAAGACCTTCGGCCTGCCGCCCGACACCGAGGTGGCGGCGGGCACGAGCGACGGGGTCGCGGCGTTTCTCGCCGCCGGCGCGATCGAGCCGGGCGACGCCGTCACCTCGCTCGGCACGACGCTGGTGCTGAAACTGCTCAGCACGAAAGCCGTGTTCTCGTCTGAGCACGGCGTCTACAGCCATCGCCTCGGCAATCGCTGGCTCGCCGGCGGCGCGTCCAACTCGGGCGGCGCGGTGCTGCTCCAATACTTCAACGAAGATCAGTTGCGCGAAATGGCGCCGCTGCTCGACCCCGAGAATCCGACCGGACTCGATTACTACCCCTTACCTGATGTCGGCGAGCGCTTTCCGATCAGCAATCCCAACATGGAGCCGCGTCTGGAACCGTTGCCGGGCGATAGCGTGTTGTTCCTGCAAGGCATGCTTGAAGGTATCGCGCGCATCGAAGCCCAAGGCTATCAGCTGCTGGCGGACCTCGGCGCCCCGACGCTGAAGCGCGCGTTCACCACGGGCGGCGGCAGCCGCAATCCGGCCTGGACGCGCATTCGCGAACGCACGCTGGGAATACGCCTGCAGCGACCGAAATCCGAGCACGCGGCGTATGGCGCGGCGTTGTTGGCGGCCGGTATCGTCGCTAAGGCGTTTCAGTAGCCAAAAACCAAAACCGCCTTGCGGCGGTTTTGGTTTACTGCGTGCGACTTTCTTAGTGTTATGCACCCACGGTGGTTTCGGTTTCGCCGGACTCACCTTTGTTGTCTTTCCACGAGATCTTTACCTTGTCACCGCTCTTCGCGTCCTTCAGCAGGAACCCGAGCAGCGGGTCTTGCGACACGCCGACGCCAAGCTGGCTCTTGGCCACCGCCTTGCCGTTGTGAGTCACGACGACCTCTTGAATGAAGTGCGCAGGAATTTTCTGTTTGGTCTTCTTGTCGGTGCGCTGGCCGGTCTCCATCGGGTGATTCACCAGCACCATGACCTCGACGCCATTGTCGCCGGTGCGCGTACGGACTTTCATGCTTCTCGCCATTGTCGATCTCTCCTTAGCCGCCGCAGCCGCCGACGGTGACTTTCACCATCTGCTTCGCCGTATACAGTTTGCCGCCGGCCTTGACTACCACCTGCACGTTGGAGCTTTCCGCCATTTTCATGCGCGCGGAAAAGTAGCCGCCGGCGCCGCTCAGCTCGGTGTTGGCGACCAGCGGGGTGGCGTTCTTTTCCACCAGAATGCCGATGGCCTGAACGTTCGGCAGGGTGGTGCTGACGGAAATCGGTACCACGGCGCCGTTTTCGGCCTGGATCGGGGCCTTGATCTTCACATCCGCCGAGGCAGAGGCCTGACCGCCGCCGTACAGGCTTTTCAGCACATCAGCAACGCTTTTAGCGGCGAATGCATCCTTCGGCCATTCGGCCGCGAGTACGCGAGTCGGACGCAGCAGCCCGGCGCCGGCGGCAACCGCCACCACCGACGAGGCGAGCGCGCCCTTCAGAAACACTCTACGATTCAAACCGGTCACCAGATCTCCTCCAATCAATATAAATTAGGACATGCCAGGCTACCGTAACTAGACGCAGCAGCGGCGTCGTTTGTTCCCACTTAGCCGTGGGTGGAGCGGCTGGGGCGAGGCGCCGGCAACAGCGGCGCTAGCTCGGTCAGCGCCAACCGGTACACTTCGCGCTTGAAATCAATAATATGGTCGAGGGCGCTCCAGTACTCGATCCAGCGCCAGCTGTCGAACTCGGGTTTCTGCCCCAGATCCAGGCGCACGTCCTGCTCGCTCCCCAGGAACCGCAGCAGGAACCAGATTTGTTTTTGGCCGCGAAAGGCATTATTGGGCGAGCGGCGCTTGAACTCGGCCGGTATCTCATAGCGCAGCCAGTCGCGCGTGCGTCCGAGGACTTCGACGTGCGGCTGCGACAGACCCACTTCCTCGTGCAACTCGCGGTACAACGCCTGCTCCACCGTTTCGTTGCTCTTCACCCCGCCTTGGGGAAACTGCCAGCCGTCGCGCGCGGTGCGGCGCGCCCACAGCACTTGACCGTCATTGTTGGAAAGAATAATACCGACGTTCGGTCGGTACCCCTGAGCGTCGATCATTCCGCCTCGCTTGCACGTTCGCCCGTCATCTTGAGCGCTGTGCCTACCGTCCGGGGCGCCCCTCGACTTCGCTGACCAGCCTACAGGGTAACTTCTCTGTCGCGCACCCGGCTGGGACCCTGCCTCGCGCTCGGCTTCTCCAGCCTGTCTCGGCGCAGCGCAATCCTTTTCCTTATACTATGCGTCCGATTTTTCCACGAAGCGGTGGTATGAGCAACGGACGGGCACGCTGGGCATTTTTGCTGGTCGCCGGCCTCGGCGGCTGTGCCGGCGCACCGACCCTGCCGCCGCGGCTGGTCCTCGAAACCGGCACGCTCACGCGCTCCATCGTCGCGTTCAGCCCCGACGGCGAGAAACTCGCCTCGGCCGAAGCAAACGGCGAGATCACGGTATGGTCGTTGCCCGACGGCCGGGTGCGACAACGCTGGCGCGCGCATACCGACTCGATCCACGGCCTGGCGCTACTCGCCGATGGACGCGCGGTATCGGCGAGCTACGACGGCAGCCTTGCGCTCTGGAGTGCAACACTGCGGGAGCTGCGCCGCGTGACCGCACCGGCGCCGATCACCGACGCCGTCATCGATTCCGAGAGCGGTGCAATCGTCACCGGCCATACCGACGGCGCCGCGCGCCGCTGGCGTCTTGCCGATCTTGCACTGGTCGATACCATGCGCCGACATCGCGGCGCGATGCGCGCGGTGGCATATCACGCGCGCTCGGGCTATTACGCATCGAGCGGCCGCGACGGCGCGGTCTACGTCTGGCGCCAGAATGAGCCGCCGCGCGCGCTAGCGGCGCCGCCGACCGACGCCCGCGACCTCGCATTCGCGCCCGACGGCGCCCGACTGTACGGTTCGGGTTGGTTCAAACTGTTCTCCTGGAACGTCGCCGACGGCGCGTTAACTGTGCAGCCGACGGAACATCGCGGCATCATCGCCTCGATCGATCTCAGCGCCGACGGCCGCCGGCTCGCGACCATCAGCCGCCAAACCGACAGCGCGGTGCAGCTCGTCGATGCCGCGACCGGCACGCCGCTCGCGCGGCTGCAATCCCATGAGTTGTGCGGCGCGTACGTGCGGATGTCGCGCGACGAACGCTACCTCGCGACCACGAGCGATGATGCCACGGTGCGCGTGTGGGACCTTGGTCGCCGAGCGAACGCCCCGTGAGTCTAGCCCTGTTCGATCTCGACAACACCCTGCTTGCCGGCGACAGCGACCATGCATGGGGCGAGTTCCTGGCGGCGGCGGGCATTGTCGACGGCGATGCGTTTCGGCGCGAAAACGATCGGTACTACGCGCAGTATCAAGCGGGCACGCTCGATATTCACGAGTACCTCGGCTTCGCGCTGCGTCCGCTGACACTGCTCGACGCACCGCGGCTCGATGCGATGCATCGCCAATTCATGCGGTCGCACATCTTGCCGATGATCGCGCCTAAGGCGCGCGCGCTGCTCGACAAGCACCGCGCGCGCGGCGACCGCCTGGTGATTATCACCTCGACCAATCGCTTCGTCACCGAACCGATCGCGCAGGCGTTGGGTGTGCCGGATCTGCTCGCGACCGAGCCGGAGCGGCGCGACGGCCGCTATACCGGCGCGGTGGCGGGCGTTCCCTGCTTTCGCGAAGGCAAAGTGACGCGGCTCAAGCAGTGGCTGGCGCGCGAGCGCGAGTCGCTGGCCGGGAGCTGGTGTTACAGCGACTCGCTGAACGATCTCCCGCTCCTTGAGTTGGCGGAAAATCCGGTCGCCGTCGATCCGGATGACGTGTTGCGCCGCGTCGCCGAAGAGCGCGGGTGGCCGATTATCAGCTTGCGCTGACAGGAGTCGGTCATTGCCAGTCGCCGCAACGACGAAGCAATCTCGACATGACGGCAACCGAATCCAATGGTATTGCCTCGCTACGCTCGCGATGACAGCCTTTTGACCCGACGCACAGTCGTTACCGGCGCGCTGCTGCTTTTGGCGCCGTTGTCGTTGTTATATGCCCTCACCGCGGGCAGCGTGCCGCTTTCCGTTGGCGAATTGCTGCACGCCCTCACCGCCGATACCGGCACCCCGACGACCGTCGTGCTTGAACTGCGCTTGCCACGCGCGCTCGCCGGTTTTGCCGTGGGCGGGATGCTGGCACTTTCCGGTGCTCTACTCCAAGTGCTGCTGCGCAATCCGCTGGCCGATCCGTACGTGCTCGGCATTTCCGGCGGCGCGTCGGTCGCGACACTGCTCGCGCTTCTGCTCGGGGCAAGCGGTCTTTACGCCGGCGTCGCCGGTTTCGTGGGCGCCTCGGCATCCATGTTCCTGGTGTTCGGCCTCAGTCACCTCGGCGGGCCGTGGACCCAGACGCGATTGCTGTTAACCGGCGTCGTGCTCGCGACCGGCTGGGGCGCGTGTGTGAGCTTGTTGCTGGCGCTGACGCCGAGCACGCAGTTGCATGGCGTGGTCTTCTGGTTGCTCGGCGACTTGAGCGCGGCGACGCACCCCGGTATCGGGATCGTGTTACTGCTTACCGGCCTCGGCATAGCGCTGATCTACGCGCGGCCGCTGAACGTGCTGGCGCGCGGCGAGACCGTCGCGGCGACGCTCGGCGAGGAGCCGCAGCGACTGCGGCGCGTGATCTATTTTCTCGCATCGTTTTTGACCGCGGTTGCGGTGAGCCTGGCCGGCAGCATCGGCTTCATCGGGCTCATCATTCCGCATGCACTACGATTGCTGGGTGGTGCCGATCATCGCTACGTGTTACCGAACGCGGTATTGCTCGGCGGCAGCTTTCTCGTGCTCGCCGACACGTTCGCGCGCAGCGCGTTCGCGCCGGTACAACTCCCGGCCGGAGTGTTCACGGCGCTGATCGGGGTACCGGTATTTTTGCTGATCCTTACCCGCGCCACGCGCACGCGGCCGCATTGACCATGGTGAGGCTCGCCGCGCAACAGCTCAGTATCGCCATCGGTTCGCGCCGCTTGCTCACCGGTCTCGACGCAACGTTCGCGCCCGGACAAGTCTGGGTCGTGCTCGGCGCGAACGGCAGCGGCAAAACGAGCTTGCTGCACACGCTCGCCGGGCTGCACCGCGCCGCCGGCGGCACGGTAACGCTCGACGGCCGCGCGCTCGACGCATGGCCGGCGCGACAGCGGGCGCAACGCATCGCGCTGCTGTTGCAGGACTACGAGCCGGACTTTCCGGCGACGGTGTTGGAGATCGCGTTGTCCGGGCGCCATCCGTATCGCACATCGTTTACTGGCACCGACGCGCACGACCTCGCGCTGGCGCGCGCGGCACTGGCGGCTGTCGGGCTCGCACCGATGGAAACGCGCACGATCGCGACGCTTTCCGGCGGCGAGCGCCGACGCGCGGAGATCGCCGCCGTGCTGGCGCAGGACACGCCGGTGTACCTGCTGGATGAGCCGGCGAATCATTTGGATCTGCCGTATCAACTGGCAATTCTCGGGCTTTGCGCTGAGCGCGCTCGGGCCGGTGCGCTCGTCATCATGGCGTTGCACGACATTAATCTCGCACTGCGGTTCGCGACGCATGCACTGTTGCTGTGCGGCGACGGTACGCACCGGCTTGGCGCCGCCGACTGCACGATCACCGCACCGGCGCTGCGGGCCGTTTACGGCTGCACATTTCACGAACTACATGAAGGTCAGCGACGTTATCTCCTGCCGGAATAAGCAATTGTCAACCGGGCGACCGACGGCCGCTGACCTGTGAAGCATCGTTAGGGCGGCGAAAAAACTGCTTGCCTCGATTGCGCGTGTTATACTGCCGCCGCCTCACAATCGATCTCACGCACTTGGTAACAAGTAGAACCGAGACGATTTTTCACCGCCTGTTGGCCCTACGCGAGACGGCCGTCGCCCGATGATCGCCCGGCTACGCCTCCCGCAAACGCTGCGCGCGCGCCTTACGCTCGGGTTCCTGATACTGCTGCTCGGCGCCGCCGGCGCCGTCACGCTGATTCTGGCGCGACAAACCGCGCGCGCCGAACTGAAAAGCCAGGAACGGATCGGCGCCAGCATCATCTACATGATCGCCCCGGCCTTGCAGGGCATGATCGGCGGCAACGACGTCTACACGCTTGACGGCTACGTCAGCCGCGCCGCCGCCGATCCGGCGATCGCCGCGATTCGCGTCACCGACGCCAGCGGCGCGCGGCTGTTCGAGCTTGTGGCCGACGAAGTGCCGGCGGCGTGGTACACGCGGCTGCTGTTGCCTGCCACCGAGGCCCCACGGCGCCTTGCCGCCGACATACCGGGCGCGAACGCGCCGCTCGGGCGGGTGGAAGTCGCGCTGTCGAACGCGCCGCTGAACACCAGCGTGCGCCAGATCATCAGCCGCGGACTTGCCATCACCGCCGGCCTGGTGCTCGCCGCCTTGCTGCTGGTGCATGTGCTGCTGGTGCGCATCATGGCGCCGCTCAAGCCGCTGACGGAATGGGCCCGGGAGTTTTCGCGCGGCAATTGGAAGCCGGGCATTCAGCTGCAGCCGTCGAATAGCCGCGAGATTCAAGAACTGAACCAGGCGTTCACCGACGGCTCGGCGGCCATGCGCCATTACATCAATAGTCTGTCCGAGGCGCGCGAACTGCTTGAGCACAGCGAATCGCAGTTGCGCAAACTGATCGGCGGCATGCACGAGATCTTGTTCGAGATCGATCGCGACGGACAGATTGTATTCTTGAACGCGGCGTGGGAACGGTTGACCGGCTTCCGGATCGACGACTCGATCGGAAAATCGTTGAGCGATTTTCTGCTCGACGAAGACGTGGTCCGCGATTTTTCGCCCGCGCGCCTGCCCGACCTGCACGAGAAGAGCCGCGAGATCGGCGTGCGCACCGCGGCCGGCAAGCGCCTGTGGGTCAGCCTCGAGGCCGACGCCCAAACCGACAGCGACGGCAATTTCACCGGCGTGATCGGCACGCTCGGCGACATCACCAAGAGCGTCGAACTCAACCGCCTGCTCAGCCGCTATCAGGACGAGCTGTACCACATGTCGGTCACCGATCCGCTCACGGGGCTTTACAACCGGCGCCACTTCGACACGCAGCTCGAAGTGATCCTGTCCGATCACCTGAGCCAGGGACGATCGGTATGCCTGCTGCTGATCGATCTCGACGGTTTTAAGTTCATCAACGACACCTACGGCCACCCGTTCGGCGACGAGGTGCTGCGCACCACGGCACAGCTCTTGAAACAGCAGGTGCGGCGCAACGACTACGTCGCGCGGCTCGCGGGCGACGAGTTTGCGATGGTGCTGAAAAACACCAGCCTGGAGAACGCCACCCGCATCGCGCAAAAACTGCACACGCAGATCAGCCAGACGCGCGTGCCGCTGCCGGTCGGCAGCATGCAGCTGCAATCGTCGATCGGCGTCGCCGCTGCACCGACGCACGGACGCAACGCCCAAGACCTGGTGAGCGCCGCCGATGTCGCGCTGTACCACAGCAAGCGCGGCGGGCGTAACCGCATCGAGGTGCTGGCACCGGACGTGAGCCAGGCGATGATGTCGATCTTCAGCCAGGGGTTTCAACTGCGTAACGCGCTGGAACAGGGCAACATCCATCCCGCGTTCCAACCGATCTGCAGCATGGGCGACGGTAGGCCCGTTGCCTACGAGGTGTTGGCGCGCATGCGCATCAACGACACCGTGATTCAGGCCAAGGACTTCATCGCCGTGGCCGAGGAGCTGGGGCTCACGCGCGACGTCGATCTGCACATCATCCGCACCGCGCTGGCGGCGACGCCAATGCACCGGGCGCTGTTCCTGAATGTCGATCTGTCGTCGTTCAACGATCGCGACTTCGTGCGCGAGCTGGAGTACCTGCTGGCGCCGGCGTGCGCCGCCGGGCGCTCCGTTACGATCGAGATCACCGAACGCGAGGCGATCCCGCTGACCGACATCCTGCATCAGGATATCAACCGCTTGCGCGCGCTCGGCTGCAAGCTGGCGCTCGATGACTTCGGCAGCGGCTACTCCACGTACTACTTTTTGAATCAGTTCCGGCCGGATTATCTTAAAATCGAAGGCTCCTTCGTGCGCGGGATGCTCGAGAACGATGCCGACCGCAAGATCGTGATGCATATCCACGAGTTGGCGCAGTCCTTTGGCATGCAGACCATCGCCGAGAGCGTCGAAAACGAAGCGACGCGCAACGCCCTGCGAAACATGGGTATTAGCAACGCCCAAGGGCTGCTGTACGGGGCGCCCGAGTTATCCGCGGCATAGCGCGCGACACATTGAAATCCGGCGCGGATTTCACAACAATACGCGCCGGTTGGGCAACGTTTCGCCCAACAGGGTCACTTCAAACGATTTACTCATTCACCTAAGGAAAACACAATCATGAAGAAGTACGCGATCGGCCTGGCCGCCCTGTTGGCGGTTGCAGGTCTTGCAGCTTGCGAGAAGAAAGACCAGAAGCCCGCCACCGCTCCGGCGGCAAGCGCTCCGGCCGCTCCTGCGGCGCCGGCTGCTCCGGGCGACACCGCGGGCTCGCCTGCCCCGGCGGCTCCGGCAGCACCGGCCGCTCCGGAAAAGAAGTAAGCAGTATCAGTCCGAGACCGGCTCATCGCGAACGCGATGAGCCGGTTTTGTTTTCGTCCCCCGCTACGTCCATCCTCGCTCGATCCTTCTCGCCGTTGTCGTTCGCGTTGACACGCCGAACACGTCGCGCCTATAGTGCAATCGCTTTACAGTTCATGCGTTGAGGTGTTCCAAGGACGCTCGTCCGCGGAATGAAACGGGAAGCCGGTGCGCTCATCGAGCAATGCCGGCGCTGCCCCCGCAACGGTAAGCGAGTCGACGGATCACATGCCACTGCGCAGTCGCGCGGGAAGGCGATCCGACAATGTAGTACTCGCGAGCCCGGAGACCGGCCTTAGCGCTACAGGATGGTGTTGCGGTGGGCGACACGGCCGGCTCGTTAGCGCCGCCCTTTTTTGTCTCCGCAATTCCAAATGTCACCCGACCGTGCGCGGGCGCGCGGTCTTGCGGAGAAAAACAATGTATCGAGTCGTTGCCGTTCTGTCCGGTGCCGCGCTGGTGGCGCCGCTTCATGTCGTCGTTGCCGAACCTACCACCACAGATCCCGTCGTCGTCACCGCCACGCGCACCGCCAGAACGGCGGATGAGACCCTTGCTTCGGTGTCCGTAATCACGCGAGCGGATATTGAGCGTAGACAGGCGCAATCCGTCCAAGATCTGTTGCGCGGCGAACCGGGCATCTCGATCTCCAACAACGGCGGTCCCGGCAAGGCCACCTCGGTGTTCCTGCGCGGCACCGAATCCGATCATGTGCTCGTGTTGATTGACGGCGTCAAGACCGGTTCGGCGACGCTGGGTACCACGGCGTTCCAAAATATCCCGATCGAACAGATCGAGCGCATCGAGATCGTGCGCGGCCCGAGGTCGAGTTTGTATGGCTCAGAAGCGATCGGCGGCGTGATCCAGATCTTCACGCGCAAGGGCGGCGGCGCGCTCGCTCCATTCGTGAGCATCGGCGGCGGAACCTACCGCACCTACAACGCTTCGGCCGGCGTATCGGGTGGCGGTGAGCGCGGCTGGTTTAATTTGAGCGCAGACGGCATCGAAACCGATGGCTTCAACGCCTGTACCGGCAAGCCTTCGCCCGGGGGCGCTGGCTGCTTCACGGTTGAACCCGACAAGGACGGCTACCGAAGTATGTCGGGTTCGGCGCGCGCGGGTTATCGCTTCGCCAACGGCGCTGAAGTGGACATGAACGCGCTGCACTCCACTGGAAAGAACCAGTTCGACGGTGGCTTCGTCAATGAGTCCGAATCTGTGCAACAGGTCGTCGGCGGCCGACTGCGTTTTTCGCCCGCCGCACCCTGGAACGTTACGCTAACAGGCGGCCGCAGCCGTGACGAATCCGACAACTTCAAGGACGGGACTTTCCGCAGTCGCTTCGACACCCAACGCGATACGCTCTCGTTGCAGAACGATATCTCGATCGGTACGGCGCAACTGTTTACGGCGGGCGTGGATTACCAGGACGATGCGATCGACAGCACCGTCGCCTATCCCGTTATCGAACGCGACAACAAAGGCGTATTCGCACAGCACCAGGCGCGTATCGCACACCAGGACGTGCAATTGAGCCTACGTCGGGACGACAACGAACAATTCGGGCACTTCACCACCGGCGGCGCGGCCTGGGGTTACGGCCTCGGGAACGGCCTGCGGCTCACCGCCTCCTACGGCACCGCCTTCAAGGCGCCGACCTTCAACGAGCTGTACTTCCCGGGCTTCGGCAATGCAAACCTTCGACCCGAAGAATCGCGCAGCGTTGAGCTTGGTATTGGCGGCAATGCGGACGCCGGGCGCTGGTCCATCAACGCCTACCAGACGGACATCGACGAGTTGATCGCCTTCGACGCCGCCACGTTCGCGCCGGCCAATATCGACCAAGCGCGCATCCGTGGGATCGAGACGACGTTCGACACCCGCTTTGCGGATTGGGCGACGAAGATCGGTCTAACTTTCCTCGACCCGGAAAACCGCACGTCCGGCACCAACACCGGCAAGGTGCTGCCGCGCCGCGCCGAGCGAGCGGCGCATCTGGATCTCGACCGCGCGCTCGGCAAGTATCGCATCGGCGCGACACTCATCGCCGAGGGCCGGCGCTTTGACGATCTCGCCAATACGCGTGAGATGGGCGGCTATGCCACCGTTGATGTGCGCGCCGAATATGCCTTCGCCAAGGCGTGGCGCGCACAGGCGCGCGTGGAGAACCTGTTCGACAAGGAGTACGAAACCGCGGCGTTCTTCAACCAACCCGGGCGCGGGGTTTACCTGACCCTGCGTTACCAACCCTGACGCACGACACGGAGCACAAACTATGTTGACTCTATCCGGCCGCAATCAATTCGTTATTGGCATCGCCTTGGCCGCGTTGATGGTCGCCACGCGCGGCCAGCACTTTGCGACGTTGCATAACCTGCCCGGCGCCTCGTGGGCGGTGTTCTTTCTGGCCGGTGCCTACGTGAGGCCCGCGTGGGCGCTGCCGGCGCTGCTCGGCCTCGTTTGGTTTCTGGATTTCGCGGCCTTCACCTGGGGCGGGGCGAGTGGCTTCTGTCTCACGCCGGCGTACGCATTCCTGCTGCCAGCGTACGCGTCGCTCTGGCTCGCGGGCCGCTGGTATGCGACGCGTTACCGCTTCGCGTGGGGCACGCTCGCGCCGCTCGCGGTCGCGGTCATCGCCGGCGCGGCGGTGTGCCAGCTGTTCTCGAGCGGCGGTTTCTACTTCTTCTCCGGCCGCTTCGCCGAACCGACGCTCGTTGAGTTCGGCGCGCGCCTGGCGAAGTACTTTCCGGCCTACCTCGGCTCGCTCGTGTTCTACGTCGCCATCGCGGCGGTCGTGCACACACTGCTGGTCCTCGCCCGCGGTAGCGGTGTCGCGCGCGACGTGAAGTTGAGCTAACCGTGGACGACACGGCGCGCGCCGAACGCCACCGCGCGCGCATGCAGCGCAAGAAGGAGGTCGTGGACGCGAAGATCGCGGCCGCGACCGCCGAGCGCGGCGTGTTGCTGGTACTGACCGGCAACGGCAAAGGCAAGAGCAGCTCCGCCTTCGGCATGGTGGCGCGCGCGCTCGGGCACGGCCTGCGCGTTGCGGTCGTGCAGTTCATCAAAGGTTCCTTCTCTACCGGCGAGGAGGCGTTCTTCCGCCGCTTCTCTGAAGTCGATTACTACGTCATGGGCGAAGGCTTCACCTGGGAGACGCAGGATCGCGAGCGCGACATCCGCGCCGCGCGAGCCGCCTGGGAACGGGCGCGGCGCTTCCTGGCGGATCCCGCCTTCCATCTGGTCGTACTGGACGAGATCAACATCGCTTTGAAGCACCATTACCTGCCGCTGCCGGAGATGCTGGATGCCCTGCGCGCGCGGCCCGGTCAGCAGCACGTCGTCGTCACCGGCCGCGCGGCGCCGCCCGAGTTGGTCGAGAACGCCGATACCGTCACCGAGATGCGCGAGGTGAAACACGCCTTCAAGGCCGGCATTCGCGCGCAGAAAGGTATTGAACTTTAAGCGCGCTCGCCTCGTCGGGTCAGCTAGTAGCCGGGGTAGCCACCACCAGATGGACCAGATGGCGCATCCATGGGCGGCTTCTTGAAGTCCTGCATCTGCTCCCGCCGCATCTCTTGGCGCATCTCGCGCTGAAGCTCGTCGCGCACGTCAGCATCGCGTGGTCTCACGCTTACCACCTCGCGCTCGAATTCCGCGAATAGCGATGGCGCCGGGCGACCTGCCGCTACACCGGCGGCGAATTTACCTTCGAGCGCAGCGAGTTCCCGCGCACCCATCCCAGCATTTGCGGCTTGGGCTAACACGCGCACCACATCGCCCCCTTCTACTCCCCAGGTGCGTAGGTCAGCGGCCATGCGCGTCAGTCCCGTGAGCTGATCCAGGGTCAACGGGTTCTTGCCGAGGATTTGTTCGAGCTGCGCACGCTCGATGCCGGCGCGCAGGCTTGCTTCGATGTTCCGGCAGGCGTCGCCAATTTGAGCGGGTTTTCCGCGAATCTCCGCCTTAGCGACGTGCCGATCCACCAACCGGCGGGCCCAAACCAAATTTTCCTGTAACACCGTCA
>JBKHXU010000097.1:0-5321 GCA_046565865.1 Gammaproteobacteria bacterium
GACGCGATCATGCGCCTGATGGAAGAGATGATCCGCGGCATGTTCAAAGAGGTCGCCAACATCGAGCTGCCGAATCCGTTCCCGCGCCTGTCGTACGCCGAGGCGATGGCCCGTTACGGCAGCGACAAGCCGGATCTGCGACTCGCGTTGGAGCTGACTGAAGTGGGTGATTTGGTGAAGGACGCCGAGTTCAAGGTGTTCGCGCAGCCGGCCAATTCCCCGACCGGCCGCGTCGCCGCGCTGCGCGTGCCGCGCGGCGGCGAGCTCACGCGCAGTCAGATCGACGCCTATACGGCGTTCGTCGGTCAGTACGGCGCGAAGGGCCTCGCCTATATCAAGGTCAACGACGCAAGCCGCGGGCGCGATGGGTTGCAATCACCGATTTTGAAGTTCCTCTCCGACGCCGCCGTCGCCGGCATACTTACGCGCACGAAGGCCGAGTCCGGCGATCTCATTTTCTTCGGCGCGGATCAGGCCAAGGTGGTCAACGACGCGCTCGGCGCGCTGCGGCTCAAGGTCGGCGCCGATCTCGGCCTCGTTGCCGACGGCTGGCGCCCGCTGTGGGTCGTCGACTTTCCGATGTTCGAGTACGACGCCGAGCACAAGCGCTGGCAGGCGCTGCACCACCCGTTTACCGCGCCCAAGGTCGAGGATCAGGAGCGCGTCGATACCGACGCCGCGAACGTCAAGGCGCAGGCTTACGACATGGTGCTGAACGGCTCGGAGATCGGCGGCGGCTCGGTGCGTATTCATCGCTCGGACGTGCAGAGCCGGGTGTTCGCAACGCTGGGCTTGAGCGAAGCGGAGGCGCGCGGCAAGTTCGGGTTCCTGCTCGATGCCCTCAAGTTCGGCGCGCCGCCGCACGGCGGTATCGCCTTCGGCCTCGACCGCATCTGCGCCATCATGGCCGGGGTCGAATCGATCCGCGACGTGATCCCGTTCCCCAAGACGCAGAAGGCGAGCTGCCTCATGACCGAGGCCCCGAGCGCGGTGGACGAGCTGCAGTTGCGCGAGCTGCACATCAAGCTGCGCAAGCCGCCGCAGACCCCGGCCGCTGATGGCGGCGAGTCGGTATAAACGACCGGAGTCGGTGTTGGTGGTGGTGCACACGCCCACCTCTGTGCTGCTGCTGCACCGGCGCGACGCAACCGGGTTCTGGCAGTCGGTGACCGGCAGCCTCGACTGGTCCGATACCGAACCGCGGCTCGCCGCTGTGCGCGAGCTGCGCGAGGAAACCGGGATCGCGGTCGCGCCCGACCAGTTACTCGATCTCAACCTTACGCAGCGCTACCCCATCGTTCCGCCGTGGCGGGCGCGCTATGCGCCCGACGTGGCTGAAAATACCGAGTATGCCTTCGCGCTGGCGCTCTCAGCGCCGCCGCCCATTGTGCTCTCCGCGGAACACGATGCCGGCGAATGGGTGACGTACGCGCAGGCGCTCGCGCGCGTGGCGTCGTGGACCAACCGCGCCGCCATTGAACGCGTGCGCGGCGGGTCGACATGAATCGCGCTCGCGAGACGGTGGTGTTGCTCCACGGCCTGTGGCTCGCGGGCTGGTGTATGGCATTTTTGGCGCGGCCGTTTCGCCGTGCGGGTTATGACGTGCGGCTTTACAGTTATCCTTCCGTCAGCGTCAACCTCGAACAGAACGCGGACCGGTTGAGCCGCTACGTGCGGTCGCTGCCGGCCGAAACCGTGCACTTTGTCAGTCACAGCCTCGGCGGCATCGTAACCCGCGCGATGTTTCACTATGCGCCGCCCACGCAACCTGGGCGGGCGGTGACCATCGTCGCGCCGCATGGCGGGAGCTACGTGGCCGCGACCCTGTCGCGCTATCGCCTCGGCCGCGCGGTGCTCGGGCGCTCGATCGCGGATCTGGTGGCCGGCCTTTCCTGGCCGCCCTCGGGGCGGGAGATCGGCGTTATTCGCGGCCACGGCGGCAGGGGGCTCGGCCGGATGGTGCCGGGGCTATCCAGCCCGAATGATGGGGTACTGACGCTTGAGGAGATGGCGCTGCCCGAGGCGTGTGACACGATCACGCTCGACCGCTCGCACAGCGCAACGCTGCTCGCTCCGGACGTGGCGCATCAGGCGTGCCACTTCATCCGCCACGGCGCCTTCGATCGCGCCAGCTAGCGCTTTGGTGCCGCTTCGGTTGGGCCAGCGCCTAGCCGGTGCTACACTTCCGGCAACTTTTTCGCGGGTTTTCTCATGTCCGGCGAGACCAACGAGTGCGACTTACTCCCCTCTCCCAGCGGGAGAGGGGGCGGGGGTGAGGGCCGTGCGGACGTATTGATTCCGAATGCCCTCACCCCATCCCTCTCCCGGAGGGAGAGGGGGAGTTGGTCGCGCTGATGCGCGGATTTGAACGGGTTGGCCCTTACCCCACCCCCTTTTCTGCTGCGCTTCCTGCCCCGCAGAAAAGCCCGGGGCAACCCTCCGTGGTTGCCCGCTCGCCGGGCAAACGGTCCACCGGACCGTTTGCGCTTCCCCGGCGCGCCCCGGAGGGAGAGGGGGAGTCGGTTCGCTGATGCGAGTGTTAGGAATTGACCCCGGCTCCCGCATCACCGGCTTCGGCGTCGTGCAGGTTCTGCGCAACGGCAAGGTCCAGTACGTCGCGAGCGGCTGCATCCGACTCCCCACCGGTTCGCTGGCGGATCGGCTCAAGGCGATCTACGACGGCGTGCACGAGATCATCCACTCCTATCAACCGAACGCATTCGCCGCGGAAAAGGTGTTCATGGCGCGCAACGCGGATGCCGCATTGAAACTGGGTCAGGCGCGCGGCGCGGCGCTGTGCGCGGCGGTCAACCGCGGTCTCGCGGTCAACGAATACACGGCGCTGCAGATCAAGCGTGCCGTCGTCGGCCGCGGCGCGGCCGATAAACAGCAGGTGCAGCACATGGTGCGGTCACTGTTGGCGCTCGATCGCGCGCCGCCGGCGGATGCCGCCGACGCGCTTGCGTGCGCCATCTGCCACGCGCATCAAAGCGTGGGCCTGCTCGCCATGTCGCGCGGCCTGCGGCGTGCGGCGGTGCCGGCATGATCGGTCGGTTGCGTGGCACGCTGGTGCGCAAAGAACCACCGGCGCTGTTGGTCGAGGCGGGCGGCGTTGGCTACGAGCTCGAAGCGCCGATGACCACATTTTACGATCTGCCCGCGGTCGGGGAACCCGTGACGCTGCACACGCATCTCGTGGTGCGTGAGGACGCGCATCTGCTCTACGGCTTCTCGCGCGAATCGCAGCGGCGCCAGTTCCGGGCGCTGCTCAAGATCAACGGCGTCGGCCCGCGCGTGGCGCTAGCGGTGTTGTCGGGGTTGAGCGAGACCGAGCTTGTGACCTGCATCGTGCACGAAGATGTGGCGCGCCTGACGCAGGTCCCGGGCATCGGTCGTAAGACCGCCGAACGTTTGATCGTCGAGTTGCGCGACAAGCTCGATACCGAGGTGCCGCCGTCTTCGGCACCGACCGCGGTGTCGGCACCGGTCGATCCGACGGCGGAGGCGGTAAGCGCACTGGTCGCGCTCGGCTACAAACCGAACGAGGCGAGTCGTGTGGTGCGCGCGGTGCCGGCGGCGGGGTTATCCACCGAAGAGATCATTCGCCAGGCACTGAAGGCGATGGCGAGTGCCTAACCCCGGTGTCATTGCGAGGAGCCGCAGGCGACGAAGCAATCTCATAACGGTGGTGCGTGTGAGGTGTCGGGGTGAGATTGCTTCGCTGCGCTCGCAATGACAGTCTCTGGGTACCTCACGTTGCTCTCCTGAGCGAAACAGGAGCAGGACGCAAACTTATATGATCGAAACAGATCGACTGGTATCCGCGAAGGCGGTCGAGCCCGGCGACGACATCGGCGAGGTCAACAAGCTGCGCCCGACGCGGCTCGTCGACTACGTCGGCCAGGCGGCGATTCATCAGCAGCTTGAAGTCTTCATCGCCGCCGCGCGCGGGCGCAAGGAAGCGCTCGATCACGTGCTGCTGTTCGGTCCGCCCGGGCTCGGCAAGACGACGCTCGCGCACATCGTCGCGCGCGAGATGGGCGTCGGCCTGCGCCAGACCTCGGGGCCGGTGCTGGAGCGGCCGGGCGATCTCGCGGCGCTGCTGACCAACCTGCAACCGAACGACACGCTCTTCATCGACGAGATCCACCGCTTGAGCCCAGTGGTGGAGGAAATCCTGTACCCGGCGATGGAAGACTATCAGCTCGACATCTTGATCGGCGAAGGACCGGCGGCGCGCTCGATCAAGCTCGATCTGCCGCCGTTCACCCTGGTCGGCGCCACCACGCGCGCCGGGCTCCTCACCTCGCCGTTGCGCGATCGCTTCGGCATCGTGCTGCGCCTCGAGTTTTACTCCGACGCCGAACTCACGCGCATCGTCGAGCGCTCGGCCGGCATCTTGGGTTTACCGGCCGACAAGCCGGCGATTGCCGCCATCGCCCGCCGCTCGCGCGGCACGCCGCGTATCGCCAACCGATTGCTGCGCCGAGCGCGGGATTTCGCCGAGATTAAAGGCAACGGCAGGCTGACGAGCGACGTTGTCGAGGGCGCGCTCAGCATGTTAGAGGTGGACCAGCAGGGACTGGACCTGCTCGATCGCAAGCTGCTGTCCGCCCTGATTGACCGGTTCGGCGGTGGTCCGGTCGGTGTCGATAGCCTGGCGGCGGCGATCGGCGAGGAGCGCGGTACGATCGAAGACGTGATCGAGCCGTATCTCATCCAGCAAGGGTTCTTGATGCGCACGCCGCGCGGACGTGTCGCCGCCAAGCGCGCCTGGCAGCACCTCGGGCTCACGCCGCCCGCGACCGAGGCCGCGCAGCGCGGTATGTTCGACGAGTAACGGATGACGCCGTTTGCGATTTCCGTCCGTGTCTATTACGAAGATACCGACGCCGGAGGAGTGGTGTACTACGCCAACTATCTTAAGTATATGGAGCGCGCCCGCACCGAGTGGCTGCGCTCGCTCGGATTCGACCAAAGCGCGCTGGCGCGCGACGACGGTATCGTGTTCGCGGTGCGGTCCGTGGCGCTGGAATTTCTGAAACCGGCGCGGTTCGACGATGCGCTCGAGGTGTCGGTGAGCATCGCCGAGATGGGTCGCGCCAGTATCGGTTTCGTGCAGTCGATCACGCGCGCGGCCACGCGGTTGTGCGAGGGCACGGTGCGCGTTGCCTGTCTCGATGCCGCGAAGTTTGTTCCCTGTCCGATCCCCGATCGGGTGTACGCAAAACTAAACGGAGGCTGAACTTGGACGTCGTTACTACACCGGACGGCATGGCGCTGCTCGGGCTGATTCTGAATGCGAGCCTGCCGGTGCAGAT
>JBKHXU010000098.1:0-10215 GCA_046565865.1 Gammaproteobacteria bacterium
AGCAGCGATCTTACTTAACCCACATCCCCGGCTGCGCGCCGCTGTCCGGCGAAAGGATCCAAAGATCCTTCCCGCCCGGTCCGGCGGCGAGCACCATCCCTTCGGACATGCCGAACTTCATCTTGCGCGGCGCGAGGTTGGCGACCACGACGGTCAGGCGGCCGACGAGCTTCTCCGGCTCGTACGCCGCACGTATGCCGGCAAACACATTGCGCGTCTTGCCCTCGCCGAGATCGACGGTCAATTGCAGCAGTTTATCCGCGCCCTCGACCAATTTGGCCTCGGTGATGCGCGCGATGCGCAGATCAACCTTGCCGAAGTCGTCGATGCTGATTTCCGATTTGATCGGGTCGCCGGCGTTGGTCGGGGTAGCGGTGTTCATGGATACGCTCTCTTTCGCCTCGGCCAGCAGCGCTTCCAATTGCTTGGGTTCGACGCGTGCGGCGAGGTGTTCGTAAGGTCGGATGGTGTGGTTCAGTAGCGTGTTGCCGGCGTCGTCCCAGGTGAAGGGATCGACGCCGAGAAAATGTTCGATGCGCTCGACGGTGTTGGGCAGCACCGGTTTGAGATAGATAGCGAGCAATCGGAACAGATTAATGCCAGTGGTGCAGACCCGATGCAGCTCCGCCGTGCGGGCCGGGTCTTTGGCCAACACCCAGGGTTTGGCCTCGTCGACGAAGGCGTTGGCGCGATCGGCGAGCGCCATCACCGCGCGCATGGCGTCGGAGTACTCGCGTTTCTCGTAGTGCGCGGCGATGGTGTCGCGCGCCGCGCGCAGCTCGTCCACCAGCGCCGGTTGTGCCAGCGATTCGCCGAGCTTTCCGTCGAACTGGCGCGTGATGAAGCCGGCAGTGCGCGAGGCGATGTTCACGAACTTGCCGACCAGGTTGCTGTTGATGCGTGCGGCATAGTCGTCGAAGTTGAGATCGATGTCTTCGGTCCGGCTCGTCAGCTTCGCCGCGAAGTAGTAGCGTAGATACTCCGGATTCAGGTGATTCAAATAGGTCCGGGCGTTGACGAACGTGCCACGCGACTTCGACATCTTCTGGCCGTTGATCGTGAGAAACCCGTGCGCCTGAATCGCGCTCGGTGTACGAAAGCCGCTGCCCTGTAACATCGCCGGCCAGAACAGCGCATGGAAGTACAGGATGTCCTTGCCGATAAAGTGATACAGCTCGGCCTTGCTGTCCGCGCCCCAGTAGTCGTCGAAGCGCAGCCCCTTGGCGCGCCCCTTGTCCGAGTCGCACAGGTTCTTGAAGCTCGCCATGTACCCGATCGGGGCGTCGAGCCAGACGTAAAAATATTTACCCGGCGCGTCCGGAATCTCGAAGCCGAAGTACGGCGCGTCGCGCGAGATGTCCCAGTCTTGCAGTCCGGCGTTGAACCACTCGTCCAGCTTGTTCGCGACTTCGGGCTGTAAGTGCCCGGCGCGGGTCCAGTCGCGCAGCCAGGGGCCGAAGTCGCCGAGCTTGAAGAAAAAGTGCTCGGATTCCTTCTCGACCGGTGCCGCGCCCGAGAGCACGGAAACCGCATTTTTGAGCTCGGTCGGGGAATAGGTCGCGCCGCACACCTCGCAGTTGTCGCCATATTGGTCCTTTGCGCCGCAGCGCGGGCACTCGCCCTTGATGAAGCGGTCGGGTAGGAACATCTGCTTCGCCGGGTCGTATGCCTGCTTTATGGTGCGGCGCGTAATATGGCCCGCGGCCTGGAGCTTTCTGTATATAAGATGCGAAAGCTCGCGGTTCTCCGGCGAGTGGGTCGTATAGTAGTTGTCGAAACCGATCGCAAAGCCGGCCAGGTCGCGTTCGTGTTCGGTCTGCATGGTCGAAATCAGCTGCTCGGGACTAACCCCCTCCCGCTGCGCGCGTATCATCACCGGCGTGCCGTGCGTGTCGTCGGCGCAGACGTAATAGCATTCGTGCCCGCGCAGTTTCTGGAACCGTACCCAGATGTCGGTCTGCACCGCCTCGAGGATATAGCCAAGATGAATCGGCCCGTTGGCATAGGGCAGGGCGCTGGTGACTAGGATCTTGCGGCGTTCGGTCATGGTGCGTTTATGGCGCGCGGATCGGCGATGAGAAGGGAAATGTCGGTACGAATCATGACTTTTTCGGGGGGTCGGTGTAGCATGGCGCCCCCTTTAGAGCCAACGCTGGAGTCGACAATCGATGGCGGGTGTAACCCAATCCCAGGTGGAAGCGGCGATCAAAGACGTGATCGATCCGTATCTCGAGCAGGACCTCGTTAGCGCCAAGTCGGTGAAGGGTATTACCGTGGATGGCGCCAAGGTGAACGTGGAGATCGTGCTGGGTTATCCGGCCAAGGGCTCGCAAGACGCGCTGGCCGCCAAGCTCAAGGACAAAATTGCGTCCGCGACCGGAGCCAAGGACGTTGCCGTTAACATTAGCTCGAAGATCGCCTCCCATAGCGTGCAAAAAGGCGTGAAGCCGATCGAAGGCATCAAGAACATCATCGCCGTCGCCTCCGGCAAGGGTGGCGTGGGCAAGTCCACGGTGGCGGTGAATCTGGCGCTGGCATTGTCCGTGGAAGGCGCGAGGGTCGGCATCCTCGACGCCGACATCTACGGTCCGAGCCAGCCGCGCATGCTGGGCGTGAAGGCGAAGCCAGAATCCAAAGACGGCCGTAGGCTGGAGCCGATCGTGAGCTACAACCTGCAGGCGATGTCGATCGGATTCCTGATCGACGAAGAGACGCCGATGATCTGGCGCGGTCCGATGGTGACGCAGGCGCTGGAACAGCTATTAAAGGATACGAACTGGAAGGACCTCGATTACCTTGTTATCGATTTGCCGCCCGGCACCGGCGATACCCAGCTCACCTTGGCGCAAAAGGTGCCCGTCTCGGGCGCGGTCATCGTCACCACGCCGCAGGACATCGCGCTGCTCGATGCGCGCAAGGGCTTAAAGATGTTCGAGAAGGTCGAGGTGCCCGTGCTCGGCATCGTCGAGAACATGAGCATCCACATTTGCAGCAAGTGCGGTCACGAGGAGCATATCTTCGGCAAGGGCGGCGGTAGCCGCATGGCCGAGGACAACGACGTCGATTTCCTGGGCGCGCTGCCGCTCGATATCCGCATCCGCGAAGAAACCGACGCCGGCAAACCGACGGTCGTGGCCGAGCCCGAGTCGCGCATCGCGCACATGTACCGTGACATCGCGCGGCGTGTGGCGGCCAAGCTGTCACTGCAGAAGAAGGACTTCAGCAATAAGTTTCCGAACATCGTCATTCAAAACACCTGATGACCATCAAGTCCGACAAGTGGATCCGCCGCATGGCGGAAAGCCACGGTATGATCGAGCCGTTCGAGCCGCGGCAGGTGAAGAGCAACGGTAACGGCAACCTGGTCTCGTTCGGCACGTCGAGCTACGGCTACGACATCCGCTGCTCGAACGAATTCAAGATCTTTACCAACATCAACTCGACCATCGTCGATCCCAAGCAGTTCGACGCCAAGTCGTTCGTCGATTTTAGGGGCGACGTCTGCATCATCCCGCCCAATTCGTTCGCGCTCGCGCGCACGGTTGAGTACTTTCGCATCCCGCGCAACGTCCTCACGTTGTGCCTGGGCAAATCCACTTACGCGCGCTGCGGCATCATCGTCAACGTGACGCCACTCGAACCCGAATGGGAAGGGCATGTAACGCTCGAGTTCTCCAACACCACGCCGCTGCCCGCGAAGATCTACGCCAACGAAGGTGTGGCGCAGGTGATCTTTCTGGAAAGCGACGAGGTGTGTGAGACCTCCTATAAGGACCGCAAAGGAAAATATCAGGGCCAGCAGGGCGTGACGCTGCCCAAGATTTAAGCCCGAGCCGAAAGGGTAAACAAGATAGGGGGGCACATGGCGCCCCTTTTTTGTTGCTCAGGGGAATGTTCCACGATGACCCTTCTGCATCTCGGGCGTTTTGTGCTCGGCATCCACGCCGAGTTGGTTGCGGTTTCGTTTTTGGTCTCGTGGTTGTTGGCGGGCGTTCCGGCCGTTCGGCTCGGGCGTTAACTCGTCTCCGCCGTATTGTTCGATTTGGTCTTTGTCGTCCGCGGTATATAGCTTGCGACTGCGCGGCGTATCCTTCATGACATGTCTCCTTGGAAACCAGAAAAACAGACCGACACGGCGCGCGAAGGTTCGCAGCCGAAACGGGTGGACGCGTAGCGCCTAGCCGCTCGGCAGCACGCGCGCGAAAAACGCCTTGAGGTATGCCGTCTCGGGGATGGCGGGATGCACCGGGTGGTCCGGGCCCTGGTGGCCTTGTTCCACGAGTTGCAGGAACCGATCGACGTGGCGACTGCTCTTCAATAACACGTCCACCAACTCGCCGCGCGTGAGATGGTACGAGCACGAGCACGACACCAACAGTCCATCCTTCGCCAACACCTGCATCGCCATTTGGTTCAGGCGCTGGTAGGCCTGGGTGCCTTCCTTGATATCCTTCTTGCGCTTGATGAACGCCGGCGGATCGATGACCACGATGTCAAAGCGTTCGCGCGCCGCGCGCAGCGCGCGTAACGCGTCAAACGCATCGGCGCGCTCGACGCGCACGCGATCCGCCACGCCGTTTTGCTCGGCGTTGCGCGCGATGTCCTCGGGGGCGCGCGCCGCGCTGTCGACGCATATCACCTCGGTCGCGCCGGCGCGCGCGGCATGGATGCCCCAGGCGCCGACGTAGCTGAACACGTCGAGCACGCGCGCGCCTTTGGCATAGGCGCGCAGGCGCAGGCGGTTCGGTCGCTGATCGTAAAACCAGCCGGTCTTCTGGCCCGTTGCCGGGGCGATGGTGAAGCGCGCGTCGTCTTCCTCGACCGTTACCGTCTCCGGTACCTCGCCGAACGCAGCCTCGACGTAACTCGGCAGACCTTCGAGTTCGCGCGCCGCGCTGTCATTGCGGAACAACACGGCCCGCGGACGCAGTACCTTCGCGAGCGCCGCGGCGATCTCGGCTTTCACGCGCTCCATGCCGGCGGTGGTGATCTGCGCCACGACGACATCGTCGTAGCGATCGAGCACGAGACCCGGCAAGCCGTCGCTGTCGCCATAGGCGAGCCGGTAGTACGGTCGATCGTAGAGACGCTGACGCAGGCTGAGCGCGATATTGAGTCGATGGGTGATGAGCGACTGATCAAGAATATAGCCGGGGTCGCGCGACACCAGCCGCGCGCAGATCAACGAGTGCGGATTGACGTAGCCACTGCCGAGCACATGCCCGCTCGCGTCTTCGATCAGCGCCGGTTGCCCCGGTTCGAACGCGGCGAGCGGCGTCGCGCGATTGTCGACCTCGTTGCTGAAGATCCACACGTGTCCAGCGCGTAGGCGGAGGTCTTCGTTTTTGTTCAATTGCAGGCGGGCGACGGTCACGGACGCGCTCCGGGAATCGATGGGCGCGCAAGCCTAGCGGCAAACACGCCAAAAGAACAGCGCCGGCTCGGCCGCGGCGAGCGGGGCGCTAGTGCACCGCGGCGTTGAGGTCGCGCATCAGCACGTCGAGCGGGATGCGATGGACCTTCGCCGCCCAGCGCACTTTCATGATGCGCGCCATGAGCGGGAATATGCCGCGGCGCATGTCCGGGCAGCCGTGCCGCAGGAACACGTCCATGGTTTGCGGATAACGCCGGTACACCTGCCACACGCGCATGTCGGGTTCGATCGCCATGGTGCGTCTCCGGATGGGCCTTCTATGTTAGCGCAGGTTCGGCCGTACCCATCGCAGGAAGCCGACCGTCGCCAGCGCCGTCAGCGCCGCCGAGGCAGTGAAGGCCGCGGCCACGCCGACGTAGGACCAGATGCCGCCCAGGAACAAACCGGCGGGAATGGCGCTCACGCCCGCGACCATGTGATACCAGCCGAACGCCGTCCCGCGTTCCGCCGCGTGGGCAAGATCGCGTACCAGCGCGCGCTCGGCGCCTTCGCTGAGCCCGAAATAGAGACCCAGCGCGAGACCGAAGGCCCACAGCCCCACGGGTGAGTCGATGAACGCGAGCGCGAACAGCATCGCGGCATACACCAGCCAACCGCCGACGATGATCGGGCGGCGGCCGACGCGGTCGGCGAGGCGGCCGGCGAATTCCGATAGGCTTGCCTTGACCACGTGCAGCGCCGCCCAGAACAGCAGCAGCTCCACGACCGACATACCGAGCTCGTGTCCGCGCAGCAGCAAAAACGTTTCCGGTATCCGCCCCAACATAAAGAGCCCGAGCGTCAGCAGATAGCGTTGTAACGACGGTGGCAGCGCCGACCAACGCGGCAGCGATGCCGGTGGCGCGTGCGCGATATGGCGCTGCGGTTCCTTGACCGCGATCGCGATGAGCAGCACCGCCGCGATGCCCGGTATCGCCGACAGCGCGATGACGACGTCGAGCCGTTCGGTGCCGAAGTAAACGATCGCCGCCGCGGCCAGCGCGCCGATCACGGCGCCGGTGTGATCGAGCGCGCGCGTAAAGCCGTAGGCGCGACCGGCCTCGCCGTCGACGATGACATCGGCCAGCAATGCGTCGCGCGGTGCGGTACGCACGCCCTTGCCGATGCGATCGGTGATACGGATCGCGAGTACCGTGAACCAACTGCCGGAGATGCCGATCAGCGGGCGCGCGATGTTGGAAAGAAGATAACCCATCACCACGAACGGTTTGCGCCGCGCACCGGGCGCGTCGGAGCGGCGCCCGGCCCAGAGTTTGAGCAAATTCGACACCGCGTCCGCCACGCCTTCGATGAGGCCGAGCGCCGCCGGGCCGGCGGCGAGCACCGTCGCCAACAACAACGGGATCAGCGGCACCACCATCTCGCTTGCGAAATCGTTGAGTAGGCTGACGCTGCCGAGTACGACAACGGTACGCGGCAGCGGGCGACGCGAGGATTGTCCGGGTCGGGTCATGGTCGCGTTATACTCTCGCAACAACGATAACAGAGTCGTCGCCCCCGACGACACGAGATAGCAGAGGAGACCATGCAAGCAAGAGCGGTAGCGGCGGGACGTGGTTGGGCCTGGTTTGTGGACGGCTGGCACATGTTCGCGCGCCACCCGATGGTGTGGTTGCTGCTCGGTTTGATATTTCTGTTTCTAATGTTCGCATCGCTCTTGATCCCCGTGGTCGGGCAACTTGCGTTCGTGTTGGCATCGCCCGTGTTGGGTGCCGGCATGTTGTACGCGGCACGCGAGTCGAACGCCGCGCGCACGCCGCGCGTCGCGCACCTGGGGGAAGGATTCCGCGATCCACCGACGCGCAACCGGCTGTTTGGGCTCGCCGGTATCGCGCTCGCGGGTGCGCTCGCGACCTCGCTCCTGATGGCGCTGCTCATGCGCGACACGATGCCGGGGATGCTGGGGCAACCCGGCGCGGCGATGCCGGAGATGAACGCCGGTTTTTGGCTGCGGTTCCTCATCGTGCTCGCGCCGCAGCTCATCGTCGCCATGGCGCTGGCCTATGCCGTGCCGCTGGTCATGTTCCGCGGTGCGGCGGTCGGGGTCGCTCTCAGCAGTAGTTTGCGGGCGAGCGTGCGCAATATCTTGCCGTTGTTGGTATTTGGTCTCGTTTACTTTGTCGCCGCGATTCTCGTCAGCATCCCGTTGGGCCTCGGCTGGTTGCTGTTGTTGCCGGCGTCGGTGGGCATGTTGTACAGCAGCTACCGGGACTTGTACGAGCCGCCCGACACCCCGGCGGCCATCGCCGCCTAGCGGACCGACGCCTGGGTTTAATCGGCTACTATTTATAGTGATATAGTGGCCATCCCACTCGGCGTTCGGTGAGTGCATATGGCGAAGCGAGGAGGCAATCAATGTTGATCCTGACCCGGAGACTCGGCGAAACGCTGACCATCGGCGATGACATCACGGTAACCGTGCTCGACGTGCGCGGCGCCCAGGTGCGATTGGGCATCGACGCCCCGCCGGAAGTACCGGTACACCGCGAGGAGATCTACCAGAAGATCCAACGCGAAAAGGCCGAAGCGGGCCAGATGCCGCAGCGAGAAGGCGTCGCGGTGTCGAAAAAGCCCGGCTAGCGCGTCCCCGGGGTCGAGCCCACGCTCGCCATCGGCCGTTGTGACCCGCGACCGGAAACCAAGGACGAATGATCGTGACGCAGGGGTTCACGCGCATCATTAGCGGCAGGCTGGGTCGCGCCGTCTGCGGCACCACCCTCGAAAGCGGCGCTCGCCGCGTTGTTTTTCTGCTCGTCGTTAGCTCTATCTTAAGTCTCGCGCTCGTCATCGACGCAACTTGGCGTCACGCCGACTATGTGCGCGCCGGCCTCCTGCTCGGGCTACTCGCCGCGCTGCTCGTCTCCGTCTTTATGATGCTGCGTTTACTGCGCGGGCTTACGGCCGCGCAAGACTCGGAGCACGCGGCGCATGCGACGAGCGATGCGTTTGCCGCGCGCATGAGTCAGGAGCTGCGTGCGCTGCTCAATCGCGCACTGACTGGCATCGAGTCTTTGCGCGAGAGTCGCGCCGTATCCCCCAACGAGCAGCCGCTGATCGGCACAATATACGACGCGACCAGCACCTCCATTCACTACCTCGATAGCGTCGCGGACTTCTGCCGGATCGAGGTTGAGCGCATTACGCTCGCGCGCACCGAATTCGACCTGCATGCGCTGTTGCACGGCATCGCGGCGCACCTGCGCCAAGCGGCGGACCAGAAGGGCGTAACGACCATGGTTCGGATCGCGCCCGATGTGCCATTCCTGCTGATCGGCGACAGCCATTGCCTGCGCGCGATTCTGCTGCATCTTACCTCGGTCACCCTGATGCACGCCGATCGTGGCCGGTTTTGGTTGGAGGTTACGAAAAAATCGGAGACTGCAACGTCGACGACGCTCCGATTCGACGTGATCGAAAGTGCCGGCGTCATCCGCAACGTGTGGAAGCGCATCTTTCCGTCGTCGTACGGCATCGATGCCGCGCGCTCGCCAGATCGGGCTGGCGTCGCACAGCGGCTGGTCGAACGGATGGGCGGGCGCATCGGCATGGACAGTGCCGGCGGGCAGAACGCGTTCTTGCGGTTCGAACTTCCGTTTGCAAAACAGTCCGTCGTCGGCAAGGACGCGCCGGTCGCTAACGGTCGCGCCGTGATTCTTTCCGGCGATGCGCAGCTTGTGACGTCGTTCGCGCGCCTGCTCCCGTGCCAACTGGTGCAGTCGGCGTCGCTGGACGAGCTCACCGGCATGCTGGCGCAGACATCGCGCCTGGGAAACGCGTTTTTGTTGGCGTTGGTCGATGAGCGCATGACAGTCAATGCCGCCGCCGAAACGGCGGCGCTGGGCGAAACGGCGATGGCGCTGAACGTGCCGGTCGTCTTGATCGCGGATACGGTACCGACGGGCGATAGGCTGCGGGAGTTGGGCATCACCGCGGTGCTGGCGCGTACTCCCCGCGCGGATCATGTCTATGCGGCGGTGCATGCCTCGCCGTCGTGGGCGGCCGCAACGGACTCCAAGGTAACGACGGTGGCGCCATGGCTCGCGCGCGGTCGGGACCAGACGCCACGACCGCGCATACTAGTAGCGGACGACATCCAGACCAATCTTTTGGTCACCACTCGCATGCTGGAAGAGGCCGGCTACGATGTGGACGCGGTGCGCTCGGGCGAAGCGGCGTTAGAGCGTTTGCTCGCAGGCGGATACCGGCTGGCGGTGCTCGATATGCATATGCCGGGCTTCGACGGTCCCGACGTGCTGCGGCGGTATCGCGCGTCGCGGCCGCGCTTTCCCGTGCCCATCATCATGCTCACCGCCAACGTGTCGCTCGACGCACAACAGGCCTGCGCCGAGGCTGGGGCCGATGCCTACCTTGCCAAACCGGTGACCGTCGTGCAGCTCCTCGGGGAGGTCAAACGGTTGCTCAACATGCACAAGGTCGAAGTCGTGCCGTTCGGCGGCAAGGGGACATCGGCCGAGTTGAACGAAGACGACGACGTGATCGACGTCAGCGTGCTTGCCGATCTCGATCGCCTCTGCCGTGACCCGCGCGAGCTGATGTCGTGGATACAGCAGTACGAGCAAGAAGGACGCAATCTCTTGGAGCAGATCGACGCGGCAGCGCGCTCGCGCAACCACCAGGCCTATTGCGACGCGGTACACGCCTTAAAATCGACCGCCGCGAACGTCGGTGCACGCAAGCTGATGGCGGCCTGCCAGAGGGCGGGAACATTAGCGTTCACCGATTTTCTGAGTGAGCGAGACGGCCAGGCCGAGCGGCTGCGC
>JBKHXU010000099.1:0-10619 GCA_046565865.1 Gammaproteobacteria bacterium
CCGCCCTGGGCTTTTTCGCGGAGCAGGATTGCGCAGCGAAAAAGGCCGGAGCCTTCGCGAGCGCCCGGCCACGGATGGCCGGGCACGGGCATGCTGTTTAGTGCCGAACGTGCGAGCGCGACGGGTAATCGAGATCGGAGTCGATGCGGAATACTTCGACGCCGGTAATGCGCTTGTAACCGAGCACGAGCGAGAGTTTTTGGATCAGCAGGCGCCAGTGAATCGATTTCACACGGTGCCGGAGCATGTCGTTCAGTTGCCGTTCGACCTTTCTCGAATCGCGATCCAGCCCCGGAATTGCTTGCAGATATGTCCATGCCAGGACCGCGAAGCCGGCCGTGAGCAGTTTCACCGGCCAGTCGGCATCGATCAGCCCAACCCAGATGATGCCGGAAATGATGGCCGTAAACGTGAAAAACATGCCGTAGCGGATCGACTGCGTGCGCGCGCGGCGATTCGACGCCAGCGTTTCGCGTAGTTCGTTTTCCCGGTTGCGGCTCTCGATGCTGTAGGTGTAGTGCAGGTCGCGCATCATGGTCAGGATGCGCAACAGTCGATCGCTATGGCGCTTGTTCTCGATGCCGAACGAATCCATCGCCGTGCGCAGCGCGTCGCGGAACTCGCGATAGTCTTGCGTCGGCGGCGGCTCGGGGAAATCGTCGACCGCGTGATTGATCAGATAGCGCAGCTCCAACACCTGCGCCACATCGACCGGAAATTTAAGACCGATGAGTGTGTGGTAGATCGGCTCGAACGTGTCCGGTCCCAAATGCGTGGCCAGCTCGTGCAGCGGTGGCGCCGATTCGGTAGGTTTATGCATCCCGGTTGTCCGTTAGTGTTAACGCGCCGTCGGTGGCCGCGATTGCGCGTAGTAGTATCCGTGCGCCCAGTTTACGCTCAAATGTCGGCGAGTCGTTGCCTCGGTTTCGTCCACCACAGCGGCGCCGAAATGATGTCCCTGGCCCCAGTCGACACCGATCTCGCGCAGCACATAGGCTTGGTGCTCGTGCTCGACGTACTCCGCGAGCGTAATCAAGCCCAGGTCCGATGCCGTACGTTGAATGCCGCGTATGATCGCGCGGATGCGGGATTCGTGCAACCGCCGCACCAAACGCCCGTCGATCTTGATATACGACACCGGCAGATCGGCGAGATAGTGCAACGATGAGTAGCCGCTGCCGAAATCGTCGAGCGCGAGCGCGGCACCGGCCTCGATCAGCGGTGCCAGCCGCGCGCGGACCGTTTCCGGTTCGCCGAACAGTTCGCGCTCGGTCATCTCCAAGACCAGTCCGCCACGCTTGGCGTGCGTCGGCGGCGGGATCTGGCGCAGCAGCGCCGCGAGGTCGTTGATGAGGTCGGGATGATGCAACAGACCGCCCGACACGTTCACGAAGATGACGGCGCGATCGTTGTCGTCGGCGCGGCGCGCGAGACGCGATAGCGCGCAGCGCATGACGGCGGCGTCGATGCGCGGCGTCAACTGCAGCTGTGCCGCGGCATCGATGAAATCGTTCGCCGCCATGACGCGCTCTTCGGTCGTGATCAGCCGCGCCAGCGCCTCTTCGGCGACGAAGTCGCCTTGCGCCAAGTCGAAGATCGGTTGATACGCGGGCATGATGCGTTCCTCGCGCAACGCGAGCTCGACCAGCGCGCCGAGCGTCGACACCGGCGTGGCATCTCCCTCGGCATGGCGCACCCGGTTGCGACCGTAGCGCTTCGCTTCGCATAACGCGCTATCGGCTGCCGCCAGCAGGGTGCGCACGTCATCGCCGCTTTGCGGGTAGCAGGCGATGCCGAAACTGCACGTTACGGTCGCGACGTCCGCGCCCAGCGGAATCACCTGTGCCGCTACGCGCGCGCGGATCAGTTCGGCCAGCGCCAAGGCGTGCGGCGCGCCGGTATTCGGCATCGCGCACAGATACTCATCACCGCCCCAGCGACCGACCAGGCCTTTGCATGCCAGCGTGCGCAGCGCGATGCCGGCGACGCGGCGCAACACAACGTCCGCGTAAGTCGATCCGAACCGGGTGTTGATGAGCTTGAAGCGGTCGACGCTGAAGAGGATAAGACTATAGCCGGCGGGCTGTGGCTGCGCGTGTAGTGCGGTCACGGCTGCCAGTAATTCGGTGCGCGACCACAACCGTCCGGGGTGGTGGAACGGAAGGTTCAGCACGTCCGTTTGCACGTTTCCTCCAGCACTTCATGGAAGACGACACCGTTGGCGCGCGTCGCCACGCCTCTACGCCACAGCGGTGTGCTTAAAGCGTAGTCAATGAACCGGCCGACCGCTATGTGCGATGGCCGTTGTCCCCGCTAAGTGCGCGAATATTCGCAAGATATGTCGCCGCATCCCCGATCGGCGAAAGCGCGTCGGCGCGGCTGGCGTCGTGCCAGTCCAGCTCGCCGATGGGCAGATCGGTCAGGAACGGGCTCGGCGGGCTCGCCTGCACCCCGCCGCTTCGGCGGCGGCGCTCGGCGAGACTGAAGGTAAGCGTGTGCCGCGCGCGCGTCATCGCGACGTATGCCAGCCTCCGTTCCCGTTCGCGAAGATCTTCCTCGATCTCGCGCGGGAACGTGCCTTGTTCCATGCCTACGATATAAACGTGGTCGAACTCGCGCCCCTTGACCGCCTCGATCGTGAGCAGCGCGACGGCGTCGGCCGGCGCATCGGCTGGGTTGGGGCCGGTCAGGCGCGCCAAGCTCAGGCGAGCGATGATGTCGCTCAAGCTTGCGCCGGCATTCTGCCGCGCTAAGCGCTGCAACCACGCGATCAGCTGCATAACGTGTTGCATGCGCCGCTCGGCGATCTTGACGTCGTTGCAGGTGTCGCGCAGCCATTCCTCGTACCGTAGTTCGGCGAGCACATCGCACACCAGCCGGATCGGGTCGCCGCGGTGCGCGCGCGCGACCATCGTGTGCAGCCAGTCGCTGAAGCGGCGCAATGCCGTGAGCCGTTCGGGCGGCAGCGCGCTGCCGAAGCTCGGATCGCGCGCGGCTTCGAGCAGCGACAGATCGCGCCGCGCCGCGTGGCGCGATAGCGCCTCCAGCGTTACGCCGTCGATGTCGCGCCGCGGCGTGTTGATGACGCGCGAGAACGCGTTGTCGTCGGCCGGATTGCACAGCAGCCGCAAATACGCGAGCAGGTCGCGTGCCTCGGTTTTGTCCAACAACGGGGCCTCATTGTTGGCGTTGAACGGCACCCGGCGCTCGCGCAACACGCGTTCGAAGGCCGGCGCTTGGGTTGTCGACCGCAACAACACCGCGTACTGCCGGAAATCGGTGCCGTGCCGGTATTTGTGCACCAACAGATCGGCGACCACGCGCTCTGCCTCCTGATCCTCCGTGCGCGCTTTCAGCACGCGCAGTGGCGAGCCCAGGGCCTTGTCCGACCATAGATGTCTGGAGGCGGCGCGCGGTTGACCGACGACCAACGCGTTGGCGACATGCACGATGCGCCCGCTAGAACGGAAATTTTGTTCCATGCGCACGGTGCGCAAGTTCGGGATGTCGAGCGCCAGACGTTGGATATTCTCCGCGCTCGCGCCGCGTTCCCGAGATATCGACTGATTGTCGTCGCCCACCGCCGTCAGCATCGCGCCGCGCGCGACCAGCAGCCGCACCAGCTCGTGTTGCGCCGGTGTCGTCTCCTCGTATTCGTCGACCAGCAGGTGACGCAGCGTCGTCGGCTGCACGCCGAGGGTGCTCGCCCTGCGCAGCAACTGCACGGGTTTGGCGATCAAATCGTCGGTGTCCATGGCGTTCGCCAGACGCAGACGCCGCTCATATTCGGGATAGAGTTGGGCCGCGATCTCGACCGGGCCCGCTTCCAGCACGGCCTGCGGGCCGGGTTCGGTCAGCGTCCGTTTCCAGTCCGCGATCTGGCGTTGGATGGTCGGTAATAGGGCGTAGTGGGCCGGGCGCGCCGCGCGCAGTAGTTTGCCAAGCAGCGCCTGGCTCTCGTCGGCGTCGTAAATGGAAAAACCGGGGCGATACCCCAGCACCGCCAGGTAATCGCGCAGCAGCGCCAAGCCGAGCGCGTGAAAGTTTGAGATCGACAGTTCCAGCGCCTGTTGGGCGCTGACGTGCTCCGCCACGCGCTGGCGCAGCGCATGCGCGGCGTGGCAGCTCGAGGTAACGGCCGCGATATGCCGCGGTTCGACGCCCTCGCGCAGCAACCAGGCGATCTTGTGAACGAGGAGGGAAGTTTTACCTGTGCCCGCCCCGGCGATTACTAGGAGCGGGCCTTCGATGTGTTGTATAGCGGACTTTTGGGTGGAGCTGAGGTCGACCAAAGCCGCAATTAGTTATTAATGTGCATCACGTTAGGCGGGCATTCTAACGCACGACAGCAATGAATGACAGCAAAAATTTGATCGCGCGAGGTTAGTCGGCCGTCTCGCCACGCCGAACTTCGGATGAACGCCGGCCCGATCGGGACATGCGGCATGCGCAGCGGTCGGTTCCACCCCGGTGCCGGGCTAGAATGCAGAGTAACTGGCGCAACCCGTACCGCCGCCGGATTGACCGGAACTCCGATGCTCATCTTTCTCCGCGCAGGGACGCCGCGATCGTCTCGGCGCGTCCGCGCGACGCGCAGGCTGCACGCGCTGGTGGCGCTCGGCCTGCTGCTCGGCGCGCCCGCCATGGCGGCATCGTCGCTGCCAGCGCCGCTGGCGGCGGCGTTGAAGCGGCACGGTCTGTCGGCGGAGGGCGTTAGCCTGTATGTGCAAGAGATCGGGCGCGATGAGCCGCTGCTTTCCGTCGCCGCCGACGTTCCCCGCAATCCCGCATCGAGCCTCAAGCTGCTAACGACCCTGGTCGCGCTCGAAGAGCTGGGGCCGGCCTATACCTGGCGCACCGAGGCCTACACCCGCGGGCAACTCGGCGGCGGTCGGCTCGCTGGCGATCTGTACCTTAAGGGTTACGGCGATCCCTACCTGGTGCTGGAGAACTTCTGGCGCCTCCTGCGCGCCTTACGCCAGCAAGGTCTGCAATCGATCGATGGCGATCTGGTGCTCGATCAAAGTTATTTTGCCGCGGAAGACGAAGACCCGGCCGATTTCGATGGCCGGCCCAACCGCGCGTACAACGTGCTGCCGCGCGCGCTGTTAGTGAACTTCCAAGCGGTGCACCTGCGCTTTCTGCCGGGGGCTGAGGGACTGCGGGTCATTGCCGACCCGCCGGTGCCGCTCGAAAACCGCATACGGCTGATGTCGGACCGCTGCCGCGGCTGGGCGAACGGCTGGGCCATGCGCGTGCGCGGCGAGAAGGGTGGCGGGGCGCGGTTAGTATTCGACGGCAAGTACCAGGCGGACTGCGGCGAGCGCGAGCTGTTTCGTGTGTTCGACGACGGGCCGGGCTATGTGCACGGCGTATTCAATGCCCTCTGGCGCGAGCAAGCCGGAACGATCGCGGGCGGCGTGCGCGAGGAGGCGGTGCCAGAGGACGCGCGGCCGTTCTACACGTGGTACTCGCCGCCGTTGGCGGACGTGATCCGCTCCATTAATAAGTACAGCAACAATGTCATGACGCGGCAGCTATTGTTGACGCTCGGCGCCGAACGCCACGGCGCGCCGGGCACGACGGAAAAGGGCGCGCGCGTGGTGCGCGCCTGGCTCGAACGCCAGGGGCTAAGCTTCCCGAGCTCGTGCTCGACAACGGCGCCGGCCTCTCGCGTGAGGCGCGCATCTCGGCCCGGCACCTGGCACAGGTGCTGTTGGCCGCATACCGCAGTGCGTATATGCCGGAGTACATCTCGGCACTGCCGGTGTCTGCCCTCGACGGCACGCTCAAAAACCGCTTCGGCGGCGCACTGGCCGGGCGCCTGCATCTCAAGACCGGAAGCCTGAATGGCGTGCGCAGCCTGGCGGGCTACATGCTCAACGCCGCCGGCCGGCGCATGATTGTGGTGTACCTGCACAATCACCCGCGCGCCAATACCGACGCGGCGGAGGCGGTGCAGCGGGAGTTACTGGAGTGGATCTACAGCCAGGGGCAGACGACCGTGGCGGCTAGCGGTCCCTGAACGGTTTTTCTTGTTCTGTCATTTCGAGCGCAGCGAGAAATCTCCCTCGGTCTAGGGCATTCCCCCGCTTCCCTGCCTGCCGTCCCTGGCGCCGCTGCCATGCCTCTGTTCAGCCCCAGCCTGACCTTCCGTGGTCGGGCGTTCGCCGGCGCGAAGTCTCCGGCCTTTTTCGCTGCGCAATCCTGCTCCGCGAAAAAGCCCAGGGCGGACCATCCTGGCCCGCCCGTTCGCCGGCGCGAAGACACGGTAAGTGTCTTCGCGAATTCTCCGGCTCACCCCTCGCTCTGCTCGGGACGACCGCGAAGCGTTTTTTTAACGCTTTGCGGTCGCCTTCTCGTAGTGAGCATGCTGCGGGAGCAGCGCCAGCACAATAACGGCGACGACGCCGTAAGCGATGAGATTGGGCGGCAAGTTCGGAATGCCCCACAACACCGCGAAGCCCGCGATCAGCAGCACGTGCAGGTAACTCAACCGGAACTTGGACGATGACGTGAGCCGAAAACGTTCGCGGCAAGTTGGACAGGTATGGACGTTCTTTCCCGTAAACACCGACTTCCAGACGAGGCGCGCCGGCAGCGGCCGATCGCAGTGCGGGCAGGGTTTGTGCGGTGCGAACATGCGCTGAATTATCGTCAGTTGCGCCGCGCCTATCTACACCACTGATCCGGGGCTGGACACGTTTCGCCGGATCGTCAATGCTTACGCCTCCATTCGGAAGCGAAGCCATGGGTCAGAAGTACGTTAACGCTACCATCTCCGAGTACAACGACGACAACAGTCTGCCGGTGCTCGAGGGCACGTTGGGTCCGCCGGCGGTGGACATCCAGACGCTCTACGGTCGCCACGGCCTGCTCGCGTTCGACCCCGGTTTCCGCTCGACCGCCTCCACCAAGAGCGCGATCACGTTCGTCGATGGCGACGCCGGCATCCTGCTGTATCGCGGCTACCCGATCGAGGAGCTGGCCGAGCACAGCAACTTCACCGAGGTCGCGTACCTGCTCATGTTCGGCGAGCTGCCGGACGAGGCGCAGAAGGCCAAATTCCAGGTGGGCATCGGCAGCCACAACCTGCTGCACGAGCAGGTGCTGTCGTTCTACCGCGGGTTCCGCCGCGATGCGCACCCGATGGCGGTGATGGTCGGCGTGGTCGGCGCGCTGTCGGCGTTCTATCACGACGTAATGGACATTCGGAATCCGGAGGATCGCATTAACGCCGGCATCCGCTTGATCGCTAAGATGCCGATGATCGCGGCCGCCAGCTACACCTACAGCCTCGGCCGGCCGCAGCGCTATCCGAACAACAAGCTCGACTACGCCTCGAACTTCCTGCAAATGCTGTTCGGGGTGCCGACCAGCGAATACGTGGTCGATCCCATTCTCGCGCGCGCGCTCGACCGTATCCTGATCCTGCACGCCGATCACGAACAGAACGCCTCGACCTCCACCGTGCGCCTCGCAGCGTCGAGTGGCGCCAACCCATTCGCATGCATCGCCGCCGGCATCGCCAGCCTGTGGGGTCCGGCGCACGGCGGCGCGAACGAGGCGGTGCTGAAGATGTTGATGGAGATCGGTACGGTGGAGAACATCCCCAAGGCCATCGCCCGCGCCAAGGACAAGAACGACAGTTACCGGCTCATGGGTTTCGGCCATCGCATCTACAAGAACTTCGATCCGCGCTCGAAGGTCATCGAGGCCTCGGCGCGCGAGGTGCTGAACCATCTCGGCAAGGACGACCCGCTGCTCGAGATCGCGGTCAAGCTCGAAGAGATCGCGCTCAAGGACGAATACTTCGTGGAGCGCAAACTCTACCCCAACGTCGATTTTTACTCGGGCATCCTGCTGCGGGCGATGGGGTTCCCGATGAATATGTTCACCGCCGTGTTCGCCGTCGCGCGCACCGCCGGCTGGGTCAGCCATTGGCTGGAGCTGCAGACCGAGGCGCACGGCATCGATCGCCCGCGCCAGCTCTACGTCGGTCATCCCAAGCGCCACTACCCGGCGCCGGCGATCGCGCGGGCGCGCCGGAAATAGCGTGCGGCGCGCGACGGCGACGCCGTCGTCTACACTCGTAGTGATCGTCAACGTCGGGAGTCATCCATGTATCGCTATCTCTTGCCCGCGCTCGCCGCGCTCGCGCTCGGCGGCTGCGCCACGCACGCCGCGACCTCGGGCCGCGTCGTCATCCAAGACCAGAACGCCACGATCGACGTCGCCATCAACCACCACGACCGCGCCGTGATCCGGGATTACTACACGCACGCGAAATCGAAGAAAAAGAAGAAAGGGCTGCCGCCGGGTCTCGCCAAGCGCGGCGGCGATCTCCCGCCCGGCCTCGCCAAGCGCGATAAGTTGCCGCCCGGTCTGCAATCCGAACCGCTGCCCGGCGATCTCGAAACCAACCTCAGCCCGCTGCCGGAGTCGTACGTGCGTGTGCGCGTTGGCCAAGATATCGTGCTGATGGACAAGCGCACGCGCGTCATCTTCGACGTGGTGTACGGCGTTGCGATCTAGATCGAGGGTTGAGGCATGAACGGGGCGACGCGCAAGCGCCAAAGCTTCGCGTTGTTTCAGTATGCTCCGCCGTGGCAGGGTGATGTACGATGCCCCCCTATGCCCAGTGCCGCGATTGTCAGAAAGAGGCCCGCGGCGGGCCCCTCAGTAAGTAAGCCGCCGCGCGCCCACACCCGTACCTCCGGGAAACGGAGTAAAGCCGTGGACCCGGCCGCCGCGCCGCGCCGTCGCTTTCGCGAAATCTACGACGCCCTTTACGCCGCGCACGGCCCGCAACACTGGTGGCCGGGCGACAGCGCGTTCGAGATCATGGTCGGCGCCGTGCTCACGCAAAACACCGCGTGGATCAACGTCGAGCGCGCGATTGCCAATCTAAAGCAGGCGAACGCGCTGTCGCCGCAGGCGATCGTCGCCGCGCACCCCAAGCGTCTGGCGAAATGGCTGAAGCCGTCCGGTTATTTCAACGTCAAGGCCAAGCGGCTGCGCGCGTTCTGCCGCTGGCTGATCGACGCAGGCGGCACGGCGGCGCTGGCGCGTCTGCCGACCGACGCGTTGCGCGCCCGGCTGCTCGCCGTGTACGGCGTGGGCCCGGAAACGGCGGACGATATTCTGCTGTATGCGTTCGAACGCCCGGTGTTCGTGATCGACGCGTATACGCGCCGCATCTTCCAGCGTCTCGGCGCCATTCGCGGCGACGAAGATTACGAAACCTTGCGTGCGGCGTTTGAGCAGGCGCTCGGGCCCGACACTGCGCTCTATAACGAATACCACGGACTCATCGTGCGCCAGGGTAAAGACATCTGCCGCCCCCGGCCGCGATGCGCGCAGTGCGCTGTCGCGCGATCGTGTCGGGCAGCGCAGCGGTTCTGACCGCGGTCGATGTTGGGCGGAATTGCCGCGTGGTAACCTTGTCGTAAGGTGTAGAGACGCCATGGCTCACTTCTCGCTATTAACCCTGTGGAAATTGGACGCCCCCATTGGACGCGTGTGGGACGCGCTGCACGATACCGAGTCGTGGCCCCGATGGTGGCGATACGTCGCGCGCGTGACGCCGCTCGCGCCCGGCGCGGCGAACGGCGAGGGCGGTCGCTGGCAACTGGTGTGGCGCACGGCGCTGTTCTACTCGCTCGCGTTCGAGGCCCGCGTGGTGCGCGTGCAGCCGCCGCACATGCTCGACGCCGAGACGAGCGGCGAGCTGCGAGGCAGCGGTCGTTGGCGCCTGAGCGAAGCGGGCGGTATTACCGAGGCGCGCTACCACTGGGATGTCTCTACCACCAAACCGTGGATGAACGCGCTCGCGCCGCTGCTCGCGCCCGCGTTTCGCTGGAACCACGAGCGCGTGATGGCCGCGGGCGCCGAGGGACTCGCGCGCTATCTCGGCGCGCGTCTGCTGCAAGCCGTCAGCGTGCCGCTGCTCGATATCGTTCCGCCGCATGAGTCGGCGGCCAAGCGCGACGATGGAATTCACCGATAGTCGATCGAAACAGGAGCAGGCAGTGGACCTAAACGGCAAAACCATCGAGACCGACGAGGAGGGTTTTCTGCTCGATCCCAGCGAGTGGGACCGGGCGCTGGCCGAGCACATCGCGCGCGGCGAGAAGCTCGAGATGACGCCGGAGCGCTGGACCGTCGTCGACTTCGTGCGCGAGCATTTCGATCAGCGCGGCACGGTGCCGGAGGCGCGCTTCGTGCTCAAGTTCCTCGAGCAGCGATTCGGCAAGGAGCGCGCGACGCGCAAGTTCTTGCAGGAGCTGTTCCCGTACGGTTACGGTCAACAGGCGTGCAAGATCGCCGGCATGCGCAAGCCGCGTAAACTGATGTTGGATGTATAGTGTCCGACGGCTGGTATTTTGGAGCGGTAGCGACGAAGCAATGTTAATGAGGGATTCCCGGCAAGGAGGCAACCATGGCCCGATGTGAAGTTTGCGGTAACGATTACGACAAGTCGTTCAACGTCATGATGAACGGCGCCAACCACACCTTCGACTCGTTCGAGTGCGCCATTCACGCGCTCGCGCCGCGCTGCGCGCATTGCAACTGCCGCATTGTCGGCCACGGCGTGGAGAAGAACGGGACGTTTTACT
>JBKHXU010000100.1:0-15352 GCA_046565865.1 Gammaproteobacteria bacterium
ATGGCGGAAGTGCTCTTGGTCATCACGATCATCGTCGAGATCGGGGCGGCGCTGATGATCATCGTCGGGTACAAGGCCCGGCTCGGGGCGCTGGCGCTGCTGCTGTGGATGATCCCGGTGACGCTCATATTCCACGCGTTCTGGGCGGTGCCGGCGGATCAGGTGCAGATGCAGATGATCAACTTCTTTAAGAACCTTGGGCTCATGGGCGCGATGCTGTTGATCATTGGGTTTGGTCCGGGGGCGTATAGCGTGGATCGGCGGTAGAGCCCTCACCCCATCCCTCTCCCGGAGGGAGAGGGGGAGTTGGGTCGCTGCCCTCACCCCATCCCTCTCCCAAGGGGAGAGGGAGTTTCACAACTTGTCCCCTCTCCCTCCGGGAGAGGGTTAGGGTGAGGGCCGTCTCGGTGAACCTGCCTGCTGGCAACATGAACAAGGAGATGTATCGATGGGCTACCTACAACAAGGCGTTTGGCACACCGGCTGGTACGACACCGGGAAAACCGGTGGTGAGTTTGTCCGGCAGGAAAGTGCGTTTCGCGACTGGATAACGGCCGATGGCAGCAGCCGCTTCCCGGCTGAGCCCGACCGGTATCATTTATATGTTTCCCTCGCCTGCCCGTGGGCGCATCGCACGCTGATCTTTCGCGCGCTGAAGAAGCTCGAATCGGTGATCTCCGTTTCGGTCGTCGAGCCGGTGATGGGCGACGATGGCTGGGCGTTTGGTGATGGCGATACGGTTGATGCGGTCAATCACGCGCGATACCTGCGCGACATTTATCTTGCGGCGATTCCTAACTACAGCGGGCGCGTGACCGTGCCGGTGTTGTGGGACAAGCGCAGGCATACCATCGTCAACAACGAGTCGGCTGAGATCATTCGCATGATGAACAGCGAATTCAACGCCTACACCGACGTGCGCACCGACTACTACCCGAGCGCGCTGCGCGCGCAGATCGACGAGATCAACAAGTACGTCTACGACTACATCAACAACGGCGTGTACCGCTGCGGCTTCGCCACGCGCCAGTCGGTGTACGAGCGCGCGTTCGATCGGCTGTTCGGCGCGCTCGACGAGGTCGAGGCGCGGCTGTCGCGTTCGCGTTATCTCGTCGGCAACACGTTGACCGAGGCGGATTGGCGCTTGTTCACCACCCTGCTCCGCTTCGACGCCGTGTACTACGGGCACTTCAAGTGCAACCGCCAGCGGATCGAGGACTATCCGAATCTCTCGAATTATCTGCGCGACTTGTATCAAGTGCCGGGTGTGGCGGCGACGGTGAACATGGACCACATCAAGCAGCACTACTACGCGAGCCATCGGCACATCAACCCGACCGGGATCGTGCCGAAGGGACCGACGCTCGACTTCGCGCGCCCGCACGACCGGGCGCGCTTTACCGCGCACTAACAAGGAGCCAACATGACTCGAATTATTGGTATTGCCGGCAGCCTGCGTCGTGGTTCGTACAACGCTGCGCTGCTGCGCGCGGCGGCAGAATCCGCACCGGCGAACAGCAAGATCGAAACCGCATCGATTCGCGGCATTCCTTTATATGACGGAGATGTCGAGGCCGCGGACGGAATACCGGCCGCGGTCACGCAGCTCAAGGATCTGGTCGCGGGCGCCGATGCGCTCTTGCTCGTGACGCCGGAATACAACCACTCGATCCCCGGTGTGCTCAAGAACGCAATCGACTGGATGACGCGCCCGGGCGCCGACATCGCGCGCGTGTTTGGCAACAAACCGGTGGGCTTGATCGGCGCCACGCCCGGTGGGCTCGGTACCGCGTTCAGCCAAACCGCGTGGCTGCCGGTGCTGCATACGCTCGGCACGCGCATGTACACGGGACGCTCGCTGTATGTTTCGAACGCGGCGAAGGTGTTCGATGGCGAGGGCAAGCTCGTCGACGCGGCGATGCAGCAGCGGCTGAGAAGCTACTTGGAAGGCTTTGTGGACTTTATACATAACAATCGGCGCCAGGAGTGAACATGACGACCATCGAGCTCGACACCTCGCGATCGGTTGCATCGATCATCGACAGCGTGAAAACGCTCGAAGGAGGCGGCTTTCCCGTGCGCCGGCCATTCCCGACCGACACGCTGATGCAGGTCGATCCCTTCTTATTATTGGATCACCTCGGCCCCGTCACCTGGGGACCGGGCGAAGGCATCGGCGCGCCGGAGCACCCGCATCGCGGCTTCGAGACGGTGACGTATCTGCTCTCGGGTGAGATGGAGCACAAGGACTCGGCGGGACATGCGGGCAAGCTTGGGCCGGGCGATGTGCAATGGATGACGGCGGGTGCGGGCATCGTGCACTCCGAGCTGCCCTCGCCCACGTTCATGCGCGACGGCGGCGTGATGCACGGGTTCCAGATCTGGGTGAACTTGCCGGCGCGCGACAAAATGATGGCGCCGCGCTATCAAGAGATTCCGTCGGCTCGCATTCCGACAGCAACCAGCAAGGACGGCCGCGTGCGGGTGAAGGTGATCGCGGGCAACGCGCTCGGCGTCGGCGCGGTCATCGAGACGCGCACGCCGATTCAATATCTCCACTACACGCTGCAGCCGGGTGGCGAAACGACACAGGCGATTCCCGAGCAACACAATGCAATGGTCTATATCGTTCGCGGCGCCGCGCGTGTCGGCGCTGACAATCGGGAGATCCACGAAGGTCAGCTCGCGGTATTGGGGCCGGGCAACGCGGTGCGGCTGGCGAATGACATCGGCGCAGCGGAAAGCGTCGATCTGCTCGTGCTGAGCGGCGTGCCGATCCGCGAGCCCGTCGCCCGCTATGGGCCGTTCGTGATGAACAGTCAGGATCAGATCCGCAAGGCGATCCGCGATTATCAAGAGGGGCGACTCGGACGTATCTAAGCACCGTCATTGCGAGCGTAATGAAGCAACCGCCCACAGATTGCTTCGTTGCCAAGTTACCTAGGAACGGCGGATAAATTCCAGTGCGCCCGGCCCCAGTCCACGACAACCTCGGGCTTCTCTCGCGCCAGATCGGGTGGCGGCGCCTGTCCCAGAAACGTCAGCGCATCGTATAACGCGGTCCCGCCCTTTTTTACGTTGATCGCCGCAGCGCCGGTTTGCTTCGACAGTTTCTCGCCGCTTGGGCTGAGCACCACCGGCAGATGTGCGTAGATCGGCGTCGGCAGACCGAGCAGGCGTTGCAGATGAATCTGGCGCGTTGTCGAACCGAGTAGATCGGCGCCGCGCACGACATGGGTGATGCCCTGCGCCGCATCGTCGACCACCACGGCCAACTGATACGCGTACAACCCATCGGCGCGCTTGACCACGAAGTCGCCGATCTCTTGCGCCAAATTCATGCTAACGTCGCCGCGAATCAAATCAGTAAAACGCACCACGTCCGCATCGACACGCGTGCGCAGCGCGCGTGCGTTGCGACCCGGCTCGATGCCGTTGCGGCAAGTGCCCGGATACACCGGACCTTCCACGCCAACGAGCGCCGAGTCGGCAATCTCCTTGCGGCTACATGCACACGGATAAATCGCGCCGCGGACACGCAGCCGCGCGACGGCTTCGGCGTACGCGGCATAACGACGACTTTGATACATCACATCGCCATCCCAGGTGAGCGCGAGCTGTTCGAGCGTATGTAGTATGTTGTCGGCCGCGCCGAGTACGGCGCGCGGTGGATCGATGTCTTCGATACGCACGTGCCACGTGCCATTGTGCGCGCGGGCATCGAGAAAACTGCCGAGGGCGGCGACGAGCGAACCGAAGTGGAGCGGCCCGGTGGGCGATGGGGCAAAACGGCCGCGGTAGGTGCTTGTAGGCGAGGACACGCCGCCTCACCCGGGGGGCTAACGCCGCCGACTCACTGCGCGCGTGCGATGGAACTTTTGCGGCATCACGGCCACGAGCAAGATCGCCGCGAGCGTTACCCAGAACAATACTTCCATAATATGGTTTGCGGCATAGCGCGCGGACTCGCGCGAGCCGGTGATCATCACCGCGAGCGAGTCGGACGCCGGCAGCACGTCGTAGATCGCCAGCCACGCGAAGCCATACAGCAGCGTAATGGCGAACGCCTTCTTCGTGCGTGTATTGAGCAAGCGGTGCAGTGAGTCGTGCAGCGTGCGCAGCATAGTTTTCGACGCCGGTTGTACAACCGTTGTTGTAGCGAATGTGTGGGTATCGGACAAGCGGCGACCGACGCTTGGCGAGCAGGAAACGATGTACGGGTGGGTCGCATAACCGTCATTTTCGCGGAAGCGGGCATCCATGCGCGGCGCGGGTTTCGCTTTACCCCGCTGGATTTCCCGTTTTCGCGCGGGCGCGACGCCTGAACGGGACGCTGACCCTATCCAATCTTCAAACACTCGGTCAACCGCGTTTCGTCAATCGGATACGCCAACGCCTGCAGCGTCGGAAACCGCGCCTTCAATCGTTCGAGTTGGTGCGCGTGCTCCTTCTCGTAGAACACGATCACGCGCGTGTCTTTGTTGCGTTGCACCGCCGCGAGCAAGGACTCCAAGCTGCTGGTGCGGTCGCGGAAATCCGACTGAAAGTTGAACTCGGCGACGATTGCGTTCGGCGCTCGCTGCTTGATCGCGCTCAATGCGCGGCGCACGGACACGGCGGTCGTCACGGCGTAACCCGCGGCCTCGTAGATCGGCGCGAAGTTGGGATAACCGCCAAGCTCGATGACGGACAGCAGTACCGGTTTGTTGGCAGGTATGGTCATTTCGCTACTCTACATCGCGTGCGCAGAAAGTTGCACTAAGGATGCAGCCAAATAACCTTTCCGGCGGCGGGTTGAACCCGTGAAACGCACTCGCCTACACTGCCGGTCCGCCCGAAGAGACAAGGAGAGTGCCGATGACGCAATTCAAACTGGTCGCTTACGGATTCGTGCCGCTGCTCGGCGTAGTTATCGCGGGCTGCGCCCACACCGAGTCAAAGCCGGCTTCCGCGAAAGGACTTTCGGGATACGTGCAGCAGAGCAATTGCGACATTGTGCGAACCAGCACGAATGAATGCCTGCGTACGAGTACATGGTCGCCCGAGCAAGCCATCGCGCAATGCGACCCGCAACAGGTCGCACGCGCCGCGCCGCAGCCCGTTGACCCCGCTCAGACCGACGAACTGCCGCCTCCTACTACCGCCCAGGCCGTCGATGTTCCGCCCGATATCGAACAAACGGCGCAGCCGCGGACCGAGGAGCGCATCGTGCTCGGCGCCGACACCTATTTCGATTTCAATCAGGCGACGCTGCGACCGCAAGCGCAGGCCACGCTCGACAAGATCGCCGCGCGCGCCAAACAGGCGGAGGAGCTGTCGATTGAAATCGTCGGGCACGCCGATCAGATCGGCGATGACGAGTACAATCTCATGCTTTCGCAGCGCCGCGCCGACGCGGTGCGCGCGTACTTCGTCGATCAGGGCGTGGCCGCCGACGCCATTCGCGTCGAGGCGCGCGGCGAGACCGATCCGGTAGTGCGTTGCCAAGGCCGGCAAGGGGCGGAGCTGGTAAGTTGTTTGCAGCCGAACCGCCGCTCCGAAATCATGTTTTCGGCGCTGGAAGCGAGCGAGGATCAGTAGCCCGCCACGGCGCATAGCCCTTCACCGGCGCAAGCCGTATGCTTGCGCCATGATAACGGGGGCGACATGCGCATCGTAACCGCGCGGCACGCCGGCGCCGAACGCATCGGTCTGCTGCGCGGCGAGATCGTGGAGTTTCCGCCGTCAGGCCCGCCATCGCTGTTGGCGCTGGTCGAGGCCGGGCCGACGGCGTGGCGGGAGTTCGCGCGCACGGCCGGCACCGCGGCGCCGTTGGCGTCGGTCGAACTGCTGGCGCCGATACCACGACCCCGCAAGAACATCATGTGCCTCGGCTGGAACTACGCCGACCACGTGCAGGAGAGCGCAGGCGCGCGCGAGCGACAAACATCGCTGCCCGAGCATCCCATCGTCTTCACCAAAAATGTCACCAGCGTCACCGGCCCGTATAGCGATGTCCCGGCGCACACCGGCGTCACCGAGCAGTTGGATTGGGAGGTCGAGCTCGGCGTCGTCATCGGCATCGGCGGGCGCCATATCGCGCGCGAGCGGGCGTTGCGTCACGTCTTTGGCTATACCGTGGTCAACGACCTCTCCGCGCGCGATCTGCAATTTCGCCATAAGCAGTATTTTTTGGGCAAAAGCTTGGACGGTGCCTGCCCGATGGGTCCGATCGTCGTCACTGCCGACGAGATCGACGACCCGCAACAGCTCGCGCTGCAAAGCCGGGTAAACGGCGTCGTCAAGCAATCCTCGAACACGCGCCACATGATCTTTCCCGTCGCCGAGATCATCCATGTCCTGTCGCGCGGCATGACGCTCGAGCCGGGCGACATCATCGCCACCGGCACCCCGAGCGGCGTCGGCTTCGCGCGCACGCCGCCGGAATTCCTCAAACCGGGCGATGTCGTCGAATGCGAGATCGAAAGGATCGGAGTGCTGCGCAATCGGATAACGGACTAACGCCCGCGCAGCCGGGCGTTAGGGAAACTCTGATTAATCGCAATGACATATTAATCAGAGTTTCCTTAGTCCTGCGACATCAACGTTCCGGCTCGCGCATGGGGCCGCGCTTGGCTTGGCACTTACCCGGATTGTCCGCACACCACGCACGCATTTTGGCACGGCGCTCGCGCAACTGTTCGCGCTCCTTGTTGCATTGCTCGGGATTGGCGTCGCAGTAGGCCTTGCGGTCCGCCAACCGCGCCTTCACTTGCTCGCAGCGCGCCGGGTCCTTGTCGCACCGTTCTTGAAAACGCGCCTTTGCCGCTTCGCACTGCGGCGGGTTTTCGGCGCACCACTGGGCGCGATCCGGCAGCGCGCCGGTATTGCCAAATGCGCTTACCGACCATAACGCGACGAGCGCCGGAACCATCGACAGATAACGCGGACGCCTGGTCATAAAAATACTCCGTGAGTTGGGTGACTCACGTAGGAACGCACCAAGCGGCGGTCGGTTGACAGCCAACGCCACGAATCGGCGGTTGCCCCGTTGCTACGAGTGGCCTCTGCGCACGCGGAGCGCTTCGACCCGCCCGCGCGGGCCGATAAACCAGGACGCGATCCAACCCGTGACACTCACGGTCAACGCCGCAAACAACGCCGCCCAGAAGCCGGCGATATAAAATCCCGGCAGGATCAATGCCACCAATCCCAGCATCGCGGCGTTGATCACCAGCAGGAACAACCCGAGCGTGACGATCGTGATCGGCAGCGTGAGAATGATGAGCACCGGACGCACGACGGCGTTAGCGATACCGAGCAGAAACGCCGCCGCGATTAAGGTCCCCGTACTCGCCACGTCGATACCCGTCACGATCTGCTGCGCCAACCAAAGCCCGAGCGCGCCGATCAGTGTGCGCAGCAAGAATCCGGTCATGAGGGCGACTCCGCGCGGCTAGTCACTTGATCAAGCCAAGAATGCCGATGACGATCAAGTACACGGCGACGATGTAGTTCAGCAGTCGCGGTACCAGCAGAATCAAAATGCCGGCAATCAAGGACACGATGGGTTGTAGCGTAACGATGTTGATGGTCATGGATGCACCTTTCTTATTGGTGGATGGAAGAATCGTGACTGCGCCGCGCATGGGTGCGCCGCTCCGTGCCCGGCGCCCCCGCATCGCGCAGATTGGCGCCTTGGCGTATCAGCTCCTGCTGCACCGCCGTGTGCGGCACCGCGCGCGGCATCTGTTTGGCGCGTGCGCCGAGCGCGGCGCAGACGCCGGCCGCCTGGCCCAAGGCCATCGCCACCGGCATCACGCGGTAGGACGAATGCGCCTCGTGCGTGCCGGAGATACAGCGCCCGGCGACGAGCAAACCGTCGACGCCGGCGGGCAGCAGACAGCGCAGCGGGATGTCGTACGCCTCGCCCGGCGGCAGACGCCGCAGCACGGTGCCGCTGCCGCGCGGGTTGTGAATGTCAATCGGATACGAGCAGCGGGCCACGACATCATCGAACTTGCGCACCGCGAGCACGTCGTCGCGCGTGAGCACGTAGTCGCCGATGATGCGCCGCGTCTCGCGCACGCCGATGTGCGCCCCGCTTTGCGCCACGTACGCGCGCGCGAAGCCCGGGACGTAACGCTTCAAGAACTCAACGATGGCACGCAGCTGACGCCGGCTGTGCCATTCGGCGTAGCTCAAGTCCCACACGTCGGTTCCGAGCACCTTGGTGACGCGCGTGCTGTTCACGCTCACCTCGCGCGGATGCGGCGTCGCAAAAAACAACAGGTCTTCGCGCGGCAGGCTCAGCTCGCCGCTCGCCTGCGCCCGGCGTATCAGGTCCCACAGACCGTGCACGCCGCGCCATTGATCCGGGTGTTCCTGTACATACGCCGCGAATGCCTCGCGCTCGAACTCGACCATGCGGAACATGAGCGTCATCGGCTGCACCAGGCCGTCGTCCGGCCGGCCGATCTCGTAGCGCGCGCCGGCGCGCGCGGCAATATCGCCGTCGCCGGTGCAATCGATGATGCTGCGCGCGCGAATGACCAACGGACCGGACTTGGTCTCGAACACCACGCCCTCGACCCGCGTGTCGCCGATCACGTCCGTCGCCAGCGCATGAAACAAGAATCGCACGCCGGCCTCGTCGATCATCTCCAACGCCACCAGCTTGAACAGCTCGGGATCGAACGGCACGACGTAACCGGTGTGCAGCGTCGGCGGCAACGCCCCGCCCGCCTTGACCAGGCGTTCCAGCAGCTGCGCCACGACGCCGGCGATGATGGGATCGCCGGGCCCGTGATCCGCAGGCAGCAGCAAATCGGCATCGACCGTGGGCTCGGCCGGCGGGTGTTGGGTGTGAAACGACATCAGCGGCATTACCAGTGCCGCCGTGGCATTGCCGCCGAAGTAGCTGTAGCGCTCGGCGACAATCACCTTGGCCCCGGCGGCGGCGGCGCCGAGTGCGGCGCCCATGCCCGCGGGACCGCCGCCGACGACGAGCACGTCGGTCTCGGCCGCGAGCCGCGCGCGGCGCGCCGGCAACGGGACTTCCACGACGCGCGTCGGCCGCTCAAGCGCGGGCATCGCGGCCCTCGCTATCGCGCCCCAGCTTCGCTGCGCGCTCGGTGCGCTGGTTCAGCAGTTCCATCAACAACCGATTGCTTTGCAGCGCCCGCTGCTTCAGCGCCGGCAGCGCGCGCTGGTTGGACTCGATCAACGCCTCGCGTTGATCCCAGTAATAATCGATGTGCGCGATGAGGCGCCCGGCGTTGACGCGGTTGAGCGGCGGCATCACCAGTTTCATATCGGCTAAAAAGCCGTGGACCTTGGAGACATACGGCAGGGCCACGAACGGCACGCCCTGGAGCGCCGCGAAGATGAGAAAGTGCAGGCGCATGCCGACGACGAACGCAAACCGGCCGACCAAGCTTAAAAGCTGAGCCGAAGTGTAGTCGCCCTTCAGCACCGTGGCGCGCTTCGCCCACAGCATCTGCGCGATGACCGCGTGACAGTGCTGCACGTCGAGCATGCGCGGCTCCATCGGCACCAACACGATATCGGCATCGAAACGCTCGGCCATATAGTCGGCCGCGTTGGCGAGCAGCCCGTGGTACATCTCCTCGTCGATATCCGGCGCCGCGGTGCCCGGCTCGCGCACCGACATGCCGATCAACCGGCGTTCGGGGTGGAACCCCTCGCGCTCCAGCATGCCGGGCGGAATCGGTTCGGGTTCGAGCAGGAACGCGGGGTCGGCGGTGACGACGATGTCGCGCTTCACACCCACCTCTTCCAGCACCTTGCGCGCGCCGGCCTCGCGGACGGTAATGATATCGGCGCGCGACAGGCACTCGCGCACGCGCTTTTGGGCCTCGGGGGTCTTGAGCGGGCCGGCGCCAATGGCATACACCATGACCGGCACCGACCGCTCCAGCGCGAGCTCGACCTCACGCAAAAAGATATGCGCCTCGGCGTCGAACAGGATCCCGCCGCCGCCGAGCAGCAGCAGATCCAAGCGCTCGATTTCCGGCATGATCTCGTTGCGGCCCAGCTCGCGCACCGGCACCACCCGCTCGACGCCGGGGTGGCGCTTGAAGGTATCCGCCGCATCCCGGGAAAACACCGTGATTTCGGCCGGCAACGCACGCTTGAGCTGCGCCACGACGCTTTGCAGGATCGCCTCGTCGCCCAGATTCAAGCCGCCGTAGGAGCCGGAGATGCCGATGCGATACGCCCGCCTGGCTTGCATGTTTCTCTTCCCTTTCGCTGCGATACCCGATCGATCGCGAGCGTGTGTTAGTCAGCGCCTTCTGTCCGACGCCACCCGCCTTTGGGTAAAAATCATGTTCTACTCACGTTGCAACGCGGCTCCAATTCCAGCATTCTACGCGCGGTTTCAAACCAGGAGTCCGAGGATGAGTTTTCCGTGGTTGCTCGTGTTGGGTACCATCGGTTGGACCGTTGTCGGAGTATTGGTTGCTTTAATCTTTGGCCGCTTCATACGCGGCACCCCCGCAAATCCCACTCATGTACCGCGCCCGTCGTGGGCGACCGTACGACTCGATGACTGAGTAAAACTATAACTGCTAGTCGTAGTACCTAAACCGGGCCGCCTTTGGCGCCCGGTTTTTTTTCGCCGACGCTCAGCTCGGCCGCCGCCGCAGCAAACGGCGTAGCCACAGTTCCATCCGGTCCAGTCCGTACGCCACCGGCCGCGCGCGCGCGACGATGATTGCCAACCCGCCTATCACCAAAAAGAACCCGGGCACGATCGGGGATATGGCCAGCACGATACCCACGATAACGACGGCGATGCCCGCGGCGATATAGAGAACGCTGGTGACGTAGTGCTCGTCGTCCCGCTTGCGGCGCTTGTAAAATCGGGCAAAGCGCCGACCCGGTTCGTCATGCACCAATTCGCGCACGCTCTGCTTAAGTTCCCGCCACATCCGACTGCGTTCGTAGCATAAATGCCTAAGCGCGCCTATGCGTTAATGCCCTGATCGACACGCTGCGCGCCACTACGTATTCCTACGGTTGCTCGTGGACCACCGCCATCACGGACGATGCCCGAAATCACGCGCCTTTATCCTGACTATGCCCAACTACCGCTCGCCGGCGCTTATCTCGCGCATGCGTTGCGCGAACGCGGTACGCCGGAGGCGCCGTTCGTCTACACCAATTTCATTTCGAGCCTCGACGGACGCATCGCGCAGCGCGATCCCGACACCGGGTGCTATGGTGTACCGCGCTCAATCGCGAACGATCTCGATTGGCGCTTGTTCCTGGAGCTTGCGGCACAGGCGGACGCGGTCATCACCTCCGGTCGCCGGCTGCGCGAGCTGGCGGCGCGCGGGCGCAGCCTGCGCTGCGTGCCCGATCTTGCGGGCGCCGACTATGCCACCTGGCGAGGCGAGCACGACTTGTCGCCCTTCCCCGCCTGTATCGTCTTAAGCGCTACGCTCGATCTGCCCTACGACGCCTTAGGTCGACTCGAACACGACGAGCTCGTGATCGTGGGCACCGCTCAGCCCAGCGCCGCGCAACAGACGGCGCTCGATGCCGCCGGTGCCAGTTACGTACGTGTCGCCCAGCACGTGCGCGGGACCGCGGTGCGGGATCTCGCACGCCGCCGCGGATGGCGCACGCTGTATTCGATCGGTGGGCCCAAGGTTTTTTACACCTTGGCGGCGAGCGGTATGTTGCAGCGGTTGTATCTGACGTTCGCACATCAACTGCTTGCGGGTGACGACTACGCTACATTGCTGGCGGGCCCATTGTTGCGACCGGCCGTCGCGCTCACGCTGCGCGAATTGAATCTGATCGCCGCATCGGGCGATGCGCCACAGATGTTGCTCGCGAGCTTCGATGTCGCGCCGCACGCGCTGCAGAGTTGACTGTATTGACACTCGCGATGCGATCTTCGAAGGTAACGGGGTAACCCATCCGATTTCAGCGCCAGCGACAGCACGGCGCGCACAACGGGCGAGGCGGACTTCCGGCAGACGCAACACCGTCCACGGCACCGCGCGCCCCACAACGATACGCGCTCGGCTCTCGCCGCCGCGCCACACCAGGGACAATCGTTAGTCACAAGGAGAAACGAATATGACGCGTAAATGGACGATGCTCATCGGCACCGGCATGGGCGCCGGCCTCATGTACCTGTTCGATCCGGATCGCGGCCCGACCCGGCGCGCGCGGCTGCGCGACCGCTACGCCGACGCCGTGCGCGCCGCGCAGCAAGCGACCGACACGGCCGACAAGGATCTGCGCAACCGCGCCCAGGGCTGGGCCCGGTTCGCGCGCTCGCTCTTTTCCGCGGACGCCCCGGTGAGCGACGACAAATTGGCCGCGCGCGTGCGCGGCGCACTCGGGCGCGTCAGCAGTCATCCGAGCAGTATCGACGTCAGCGTGCGCGACAGGCGCGTCATGCTGCGCGGCCCGGTTCTCGCCGAAGAGGTGCCGCTGATCCTCGACGGCGTCTACGGCGTGCGTGGCGTGATCGGCGTCGAAAATCAACTTGAAGTGCACGCGGCGCCGGGCAACGTCCCGGGCCTGCAAGGGACCGGCACCGCCGCGAGCGCAAACACCGGCACCTTGTCGACGCCGGCCGCGCGCCTTGGCCTCGGCGTCGGCGGCGGATTGCTGGCGCTCACCGGATTGGTACGCGGCGGCTTCGTGTCGCGCGCGCTCGGCGTCGGCGGCTTCGCGCTACTGGCGCGCGCGGCGACCAATATGGATATGCGCCGCCTGACCGGTATCGGCGCGCGCCATCGCGGCATCGACATCCAGAAGACCGTCCGCATCCAGGCGCCGATCGAGCGCGTGTTCGAGATTTGGGAACATTGCGAGAACTTTCCGAATTTCTTGACTCACGTGCGCCACGTGCAGCAGTTGCACGACGGTCAATCGACGAAGCGCTGGCGCTGGACCGTGACCGGCCCCGCCGGCACCGAGTTCGATTTCGATACCGCGCTCACGACCTACGAGAAAAATCGCGTGCTCGGCTGGCGCACCGATCCCGGTTCGCTGATCCAGCACGCCGGCCACATCCGTTTTTCGGAAGAACCCGGCGGCGCCACGCGCGTCGACATCCGTATGAGCTACAACCCCGTTGCCGGCGCCGTCGGCCACGCGGTGGCGCGGCTGTTCGGCGCCGACGCCAAGCGGCAACTGGACGACGATATCGTGCGCATGAAGCAGTACATCGAGACCGGTTTGCCGCCGCACGACGCGGCGGCCGCATCACGACCGTCGTTGTAAGGCGACCGCGAAGCGGCCGTCCCGAGCGATAGCGAGGGACCTCCCACCGGCGGCATCGTGCCAAACGAAGGGAGATTTCTCGCTGCGCTCGAAATGACAACGCCGCATTCGTTCAGTGCTGCTCAGTGGTGCTTGGAAAACTGCGCCACCACGTCCTCGGCCAGCGCCCGTGTCTCCGGATGCACCGCGAGATCGTCGACCGACACGAGCCCCACCGCCTCGTTCAAGCGGTTGACTACCACCACGCGCCGCACCTTGTTGTCGCTCATCACGCGCGCCACGTCGCGCGCGTCCTGATCCTCGTAGCACGAAATCACCTCGCGGCTCATGCAGTCACCGGCGGGCGTGGCCTTGGGGTCGGCGCCGCTGGCGACGGCGCGCACGGCGATGTCGCGATCGGTAAGGGTGCCGACCAGTTTGCCGTTTTCGGCGATCGGCAGCATGCCGATGTTCATTTCGCGCATCAGCTCGGCGGCGGACTGAAGGGTGGTGCTGCTCGGAATCATTTTGACGTTGCCAGTCATCACTTCCTTGGCTTGCATGGCTTTCTCCTTTCGCATCTCAACGACGCCAATCCCACTCCAGCGCTTCGCCGGTGTCAACAGATGCGGGCACGCGGCAGTGGGCCAGGACCAAATCGCTGTTGCACAAACACCGCTGTAATTGCGAGCGCAGCGAACAATCTCGACCCGATGCCACCTGGTGGAGACCGCGCCATTGGTGAGAGGATCCCTCGCGGATTTTACCCCGAGCGAACAAGGGAGCAGGACGACATGCCGCGCCCTGGGGACGCGGCATGTCAACTGGGGCGCGGCAACTTGAAGCGCTGACCGCGGTAGTTCAAGACCGCTCCGTCCTCGACGATTTCCTCGACGATGATGTCGTCGCGCACCTTGTCGCCCGCGTGATACTGGCGATTGTTGATGTACAGGATGCGCTCTGCTTCGGTGGCGGCGTATACATGGATATTGACCACCATCTCCGGCAGCGCGCGCTGAAAATCGGGCGGCATGACGCGCAGCAATCGCACGTCATCGCCGGGACGCGCGGGAAACGGCGACGCGGGCGCGGACACGGCGGTCGACGTCGACCCCGGATCCCGCGCGGTCGGACGCGGCGCAGGTTTGGGCGCGATGCGCGTCTGCTCGACAAGATCGCGCACCGGGGCGGCGGCCTGCTTTGGCGGCGCAGGCGCCGCGGCTGCCGCCTTGGGTACTGGCGTCTCGTGCGGCATCGGCGCGCTCGGCGCCATCGCCGGCGCGGCGTCGACACTGGCGCTCGCGTTAGTCTCGGGCGGTATACCGGAAGGGCGCACAAACAGTACATACGCGCCCGCGAGCAGCGCCAGCACGCCGACGATGGGCGCCGCCAGCCATATCAGACGCCGCGGCGGCAATGTTGCCGGACCGGGATCGCGCCGCGTGATCGCGAGCGCGCCGCGCGGGCGTCGCTCCTGTTCCGATCTGCGCAGTGCGTCGAGGATGTATGACATTACGACGGGTCCGTGGTCGGCGATCGCGTCAACAGCGGCGGTGCGCCGCTCGCATCGTAACCGTCGAGCTGGATCAGCGTGAACCGGCCCACGATGCCGTCATCCGCGAGTTGGTGTTTGCGCTGGAACGCCTTCACCTCCTCTTCCAGCGCCGCGTCGAATAGGTCGCTTCTGCTGCTCGCCGCGCGCCCGTCGTAGCGCGCCAGCGCCTCGCGCAGCCATACCACCCCGGGACCGCGCATGCCGCGCCGCAGCGTCTGCTCGCCGCTCGGCGGCGGGGTCCACAGCACCAGGAATTTTCCGAACCAATAGCGATCGACCTCGGCCAGCGGAAACTCGTGCGCCTCGCCGGCGAGGTCCAGCACCGCCTTGTCGTTCTTGAGCGCGCTGACCAGCACGTGATGCCGTTGGCTGTCGGCGTCCATCAGTTCGATGATCGCCGGGCGATTTAACTGGCGCAGATTATTCCAGTTGCCGGACGCGTACGCGCAGCGCAGACCCGCGCTCAATGCGCGCTCGCAGCCGGTCTTGCCCGCAACCGCTCGTAATCTTTGCGCCACTGCGCGAACAACGCCGCGAGCGCGGTATCGGTGTTGAATATACCGGACG
>JBKHXU010000101.1:0-9412 GCA_046565865.1 Gammaproteobacteria bacterium
ACTACAGCAACAGCGCCGAAACGATTTGGCCGAGCATGACGATACCCGCGACCAACAATGCCGTGCGGCCCACCAGACTGCGCGGCCACAACCTCATGGCGCGCCGGCGTCGGGGACGAAGACATAACCGACACCCCATACCGTCTGCAGGTAGCGCGGTTGCGCCGGGTCCGCCTCGATCAACTTGCGCAGGCGCGAGATCTGCACGTCGATCGCCCGATTGTACGCCCCGTGATCGCGCCCGCGCGCGAGATCCATCAGTTTCTCGCGCGACAACGGTTGGCGCGGGTGCGTGACCAACACCTGGAGCACGGCGAATTCGCCGGTGCTCAACGCTAATAGCTCACCGTCTTTCATCAGACGGCGCGTGGCCACGTCCAGTTGGAACGGTCCGAACGCGATCTGGTTCTCGGCCGTCGCCGGCGCGCCCGGCACCGGCCGTTGCCGCCGCCGCAGGATGGCATGCATCCGCGCCACCAGTTCGCGCGGATTGAAAGGTTTGGGCAGATAATCGTCCGCGCCCAGCTCCAGGCCGACGATGCGGTCCACGTCATCGCCCTTGGCCGTCAGCATCAGGATCGGGATGTCATTGCGCTCGGCGCGCAAACGCCGGCACAGGCTCAAACCGTCCTCGCCCGGCAGCATCAAGTCCAGCACCAGCAGATCGAAACTTTCACGCGCGAGCGCGCGATCCATGCCGAGCGCGTCGTTGACCGTGAGCGTGGCGAACCCTTGCTCGGTGAGATAGCGGCTGAGCAAACTGCGCAAGCGCAAATCGTCGTCCACCACCAGAATCTTGGTTTGCCGTGCCGCCATGCTTCTAACGTTAGATGTGTCCGGCTCTCCGTGCCAGGCATTTGTCGTCGCCAGATGTTTCCGATCGGCAACGCAGAAACATCTGGTTACATCTTCTGAAACATCTCTTGCGCCGGTCAGCGCTACGATTCAGCCATCGAGATCCACGAGACCACGTCGATGAATGCACCGATCACCTCGATCAAACACCGGCTCCACATTTCCACGTTACTGTTTGGCGGCGTGGCGCACGCGCAAGATTCCGCCACGGGGTCCAATCCGATGTACGGCAATGGTGTCGCGCGGCGCGGCACCATCCTGTTGGTGATGCTCGCTTCGCTGTCCGGCCTAAGCGCCTGCGGCGGCTCCACGGGCAACGATGGATCGAACGACAACCCGCCGCCACCCGCGAACACCGGCGCGCCGGCACCGTTGGTGGTATGCACACAAGCCAATCCGTGTATGCGTCCGGCGCCGGAGTTGGGCGTTGCACAAATTTCCGTACCGAGTTTCGCGCCCGTGTGCCGCACCACCGAACCGGGACGCGCCGTCTACGATGACGGCGCGCCACGCCACAGCGTCGATGCCGATGGCGTGGACCGGTATGCCTGCCTGTATCAACCCGGCGGCGCATCGGCGAACACGCCGCGGCCGTTGGTTGTTTTTCTCCACGGCGGCGGCGGCGGGAACGCCGGCGACGTTTACAACTTTACCTCCTTGCGTACCAAGGCGGAGTCGTATGTCCTGAGCGGCGATGCCGCGCGCCCGGGGTTCTTTTTGGTATCGGTTCAAGGACGCAATCTGCATTATCCGACGTTCAACAACCGCGATGGCCGGCATCACGATTTTTACTATCGCGATCTGCGTTCGCCCTCGGCGAACCCTGACATCGCTCATCTCGATCGTCTCATCGACGAGCTCGTGGCCACCGGCATGGTGGACACGCGGCGCATTTATCTCATGGGCTGGTCGAATGGCGGCTTCTTCGGGCAGATGTATGCCATCGCGCGACACACGACACCGACGCCCGGCGGCAATCGCGTGGCCGCGGTGGTGCCGTATACGGCGGCCGATCCGTTCCACAACACCAGCCGCGATCAGGCGCCGAGCTATCAACTCGATCCCTATCCCACCTCGACGGTGCCCATTCTGTTGGTGTCGCGCGCTTGCGACATCGTCGCCTGTAATCAGGCGCAGGCCGATCTGTTCGCGGCTGCCGGCACCGTTACCGAGCCCGGCCATATCGTCGAACCATGGATATCGCGAGACCTGCCGACCAAGGTGCGCAACCCCAATGCGCTGTGGCGCTTGGTCGGCGGCAACGGCCAGCAGACCGGAATGTGCTCGACCAGCGCGACCTGCACGGCCAGCGTCGGACTTATCAACCATATGCGCTGGCCCGACGGCGTTGCTGACGGTAGCAGTATTGATCACGAGCCGGCCATGTTGGATTTTTTACGGGGGCACCCGCTGCCATGAGAATAATCGAGACGAAGACATGGGTACGGGCCGTGGTGGCGCTGTGGCTTTGCGGCGCGATGCTCTACGCCGCCGCGCAGGTGCCGCTCGCAACCTCGGCCGGCGTGCACGATGAGACGTTAGTAGTGGACGGGCGCCTGCGTCACTATCGCGTCTACGTTCCCGTGTCTGCCGATACGGCAGCGCCCAGCTTGGTCATCGCCTTACACGGCGGCAACAGCGACGGCGTGGCGTTCGAAGCCATGACGGGACTCAGCGCGCTCGCCGATCGCGAGGGATTCATCGTGGTTTACCCGAATGCCATCGGCCTGTATCGCGGTAAACCGTATTGGAACGACGGGCGCGTGCCGGCGGTGGACGACATCGGCTTCATCCGGCGGCTCATCGACGAACTTGCGCACCACTACCAAATCGATCGCGCGCGCGTTTACATCACCGGCTTCTCCAATGGCGCGAGCATGACCAACCGCTTGGGCGTCGAACTCGGCGACAGAATTGCCGCCATTGCGCCGGTGGCCGGCACCTTGGGTATCCGGCAGGCACAACGCTGGCAGCCGTTGCGCGTGCTGCCGGTGCTGTATTTCCATGGCACCACCGATCCGTTCGCGTACTACAGCGGTGGCAGCGCCGGGACTTGGAAAGGCTCAGCGCTGTCGGCACCGGCCCATGCCGCGTGGTGGGCGCAGAAGAACAGCTGCGATCCACAACCTCAGCAGACCGCGCTGCCGGATCGCATCGATGACGGGACGCGCATTACGCGCGTGGCCTACTCCTGTCCCGTCGGTACCGACGTCATCTTTTATTCCATCGACAACGGCGGGCATACCTGGCCCGGCGGCGCGCCCTGGGCGCCGGCAGCCATCACCGGAAAAATCAGTCGCGAGCTCGATGCAAGTGCCGAGATGTGGCGCTTCTTCCAGCAGCATCGGCTGTAAACCACGAAATGAAGGCGACTGGGAAAACTTCAACTAATGTGTCGTTGCGAGGAGCAAAGCGACGAGAGTGCTTCGCTGCGCTCGTAATGACAGTGATTTTTGACTCAATCGGAGTTTCCCTAGAATTGTCCTCGTACGCATATCTTGGGGACGTAAGACACGACGCCTAAGCTACGGCGGTTTCGAGGCGATACGATGACAAGAGACATCTTCAAACTCAATGCGGCGGCAGTGATGATCGTGCTCGCTAACGCCAGCATGGCGCTCGCGCAGGCTGTCCCCGACGACGACCGGCACCTTGGCGCGGGAACGCATGAACTGAGGCTGAACGTGGACAATCACGCACGCAGCTATCTCGTGCACATCCCGCGCGGTTACGATTCGCGCACGCCGGTTCCCGTGGTGATCATGTTGCACGGCGGCGGCGGTACCGGTCGGGCGGCGCTGCGCGAGACGGGCTGGGCGCGAAAGGCGGACCTGGAAGGATTCCTCGCGGTCTTTCCCAACGCGCTGGCGCGCGATCCGAGCCGGCGCAGTCATTTTTCCCGGAATCCGCAGCTATGGAACGACGGCTCCGACCGATTCTACGCGGATCAGAAAGTCGTCGACGACGTACGCTTTATCGACGCGCTGCTCGATGACGTTTCCGCGCGCTTCGCCGTGGATGCGAAGCGGATCTTCGTCACCGGTTTTTCCAACGGTGCATCGATGAGCTTTCGTCTGGGCATGGAGCGATCGCATCGCATCGCCGCGATCGCGCCGGTGGCGGGGGCGTTGTGGCTGAAATCGTTTACGTTGCAGCGGCCGGTGCCGATGCACTACATCACCGGCACCGCCGACCCGCTGAATCCCATCGAAGGCGGCGTGCCGAAACTCGCGAGCGGCGGCAGCGACCCGGTGCGCGCCAAACCCAAACCGCCGGTGCGCGACTCGGTCGTTAAGTGGGCGCGGGCGCTCGGTTGTGCGCCTATACCCATGCGCGAGTCCGAGGCGAACGGCGTACGCACCCAAACCTTTTGCGACCGCGAGCAAGTCGTGTACGTCGCGGTCAACGACCTCGGTCACACCTGGGCCGGGGGCAAAAGTCTGTTGCCGGAGCGCATGGTAGGGAAAACGTCGAGAAAGATCAGCGCGACGGATGTGATCTGGGATTTCTTTCGAAAGCACGCGACGCAATGACAGCGTCGCGCGAACTACGCGCTGGGTATGGCTGCGACGAAGCAGTGCCCCCCTGCTCGACAGGCTTGTCGGTCGTGTCATGGCGGCGCTCGCCGTAGTGGGTCGTCATGCCTCTCTGCGTCGGTCGGCGTATAGGCGCCTTCCTTCACCGAAGCGGCCAGCAAGACGCCTTCATCGTAGCCGCCACAGCGCGGCACTTTAACTAAAGGGGTCATGCCGACGCCTCATCCGACGTTGCATCGTTGATCTACACTTTAACAGCGACGCAACGCCATAAGAACTTTCGCTATTCATGTCTTCGACCGCCAATATCGTCACCGCCCGGCCACTGTTTCAGCTACTAAGGGTGGGTGTGCTCGGTTGGCTTGGCGCCGCCATCGCCGCCGTCGTCTGGTTCTTCGCCACCACCCCGGATGCGGGGCTCATGGCGGTCGCGTTTCCGTTCTACGCGTGGTTGATCGGCTACCTTCCCGGCGGCGGGTTGATGGTGCTCTACGCGCTGGTGCAAGTGGTGCGGCGCCGACTCCCCGCGAGGCTCATGGCATGGGCCGCGCTGGTTTATTTTCTACCGCTGCTAATCCAGATCGGCGCCGCGAATCTGTTCCTGCACTTTCAACCGTCGACGGTGCAACACGGCGACGCGCCGATGATGCTCGCGGCCTTCACCGGGCCGGTGGCGTTCGTGCTGTTTCTCATCGGCCTGGCCCTCGGTTATGCGCGGCGCGACCAACCGCTCGCGCGCGCCGTGCGCGCGATGCTGCTGCCCCCGCTTGCCGGCGTCGCGCTCTCTGGCGCTGGCTTCGTCGTGTTCACGTTCACGTCGGAGGCGTGGCAACATCGCCACGATCTGGCATTCGCGGTCGCCAACATCGAATGGCGTCAGCCGCGCGGCCTCGTCATCGAAGGCACGATGTCCGTGCACGCCGATGCCGCGGCCGGACTGCATGCCTTCTATCAAGACGGACGCGGGCGCGGCGAGCCGGCCAACGAGATTGCCTTTGGCGGTGAGACACAATCCGAACTCGCCTGGACCCGCGGCACCAAAACGCTCAAGGCCGGCGAGACCTATCCGGTGCGCCTCGTGTGGCATCGGTTGCAAACCGATTCAAAAGGCTTCAAGCGCGAAGTGATCTTCCGCATCACCAACGGCCCGTACAACGCGTCACCCGGACTGTTGAAGGAGTTTCGTCTCGCCCTCGATCCCGCCGCCGCGGCCTTCATCTCGGGAAACTGAAAGCCGCAGAGCTGAACAGGATTGTTCTATGATTCATATCTATCCAAAGGAGCGCCAATCGTGCTCAACTCAAAAATGCTTATTGCCGTTGCCTTAACCCTCGCCTGCGGCGCGGCCGCGGCCGAGAAAGAAAAAGACAACAGCAAATCGGTCCAGGACGCGGCCTCTTCGGTCGTGAACGAGCTTGGCAAGGGGCTCGAAGCGGTCGGCAAGGCCGTGGGTCCGGCAGTGAACAAGGCGGAAAAGGCCGTGCGCGGCGGCGCGAAAGGGGAAAGCGACAAGCGCGGCACCGAGCGGCAGTAGCGGTTCGGCCAATGTCGAAAGGTGACCGCGCGGGCGATCGCTTGACTCTCCCCTAAGGGGAGCCTTCACGCTCACGGCTCACTCGACCCGGAGGAGCCGCATGAACAGCCTGTTTCCAGACATTTGCAGCGACGCGATCGCGGAATCGAAGGAGTTTTACACGTCGCTGCTCGGATTCAAAACCGTCTTCGCGATCGATTGGTATGCGCAGCTACAATCGCCGACCGATGCGAACCTGCAAATCGCCTTCGTGCGACGGGACCACGACAGCGTGCCCGCGGAATTCCGGGAGCCGCCCCGCGGCGTGATCATTACCGTGGAAACGGATCACGTCGACGCGCTCTACGAACGCGCGCGCCGCCTCGGCTGCGAGATCGTGCTCGGGTTGCGCGACGAGGCCTGGGGTCAACGCCACTTCATGGTCCGCGATCCGAACGGTTTGTTGGTCGACCTGGTGCAGATGATCGAGCCGACGCGGGACTTTTTGGAAGCGCATGGATTGGCGTAGCCAAGCCGGAGCATCAGAATGGGCACGAAATCATCGGCGCGCGGACAAAATTGGATGCCGATTGGGCGGTTCTCGAACGCCTGCCGGCTCAGCATCAAGGCGCTGCGTCACTACGACGAACAAGGCATGTTGAAGCCCGCCTACGTCGACCCCGACACCGGCTATCGCTACTACCGGCCCGAGCAAGCGCGTGACGCGGTGCTGATCGCCATGCTGCGGTCGCTCGATATTCCGTTGCCGGCGATCGGGCGCCTGTTGCACGCCGACAAAGAAGAACGACGCCGGCTACTGGACCAAGAACGCGAGCGCATCGAGCGCGTGTTGGCCAGGCAGCGACACGCGATGCGCTCGATCGAGCGCATCGCCCGCGCCGGCGAGTTGCTGCCGTACGAGATCGCGTTGCGCATCGAACCGACCTATCGCGTCGCGCGCCTGTCGATCATGACCAGCCCCGAACGCATGCTCGATGACTCCGGCAAACTGGTGTACCGACTGTTCGACGCGTTGCGCGCGACCGGTACCGAGCCCGGCGACCCCGTCATGTGCATCAACGAAGATGCCGATGCCGATGGCAATATTCGGGTGCATGCCTGTGCCGGGGTCGACGCGGCCGTCGTCGGCGCCGGCGATCGGTTCGAGGTCGTCGATATTCCGGGCGGCCCGGTTTGTTGGCTCACGCATCGAGGCGCCTACGAAGAACTGGGTCTTGCGTACCACGCGCTGTCGGCCTGGGCGCAAGCGCGCGGCCACGAGCAACGCGACGCGTTGCGGGAGATCTATCGAAACGATCCGGCGCACACGCCGGCGGAAGAATTGATCACCGAAGTATTGTTGCCGATTCGAGCCTGACCGCAGCCCACGCCGCACGGAGACGTTTACACAACGCGAACAACGTCGGCGCCTGCGCCATCTAACAAACCCGTGGGAATCCGGCGGCAGCCGTTCTGGCCGTCACCGCGAGTCGCTCGGACCCGTGCTCTTACGTCGACCCAGTTGCCCATCGGCGGATATGTGTATATCGTCATATCATCATTCTACGAGAATTTTCCATGAGCAATATCCGCTGGTCCATCGTTGTGCCCGAGGCCACCGACCGCGCCTTGCGCACCTACCTCGCCCGCAAGGGCGGCAAAAAGGGCGATATTTCTCGCTTCATCGACGAGGCAGTCCAGGCACGACTGTTCGAGCTCACAGTGGAGAAGATCAAGAAACGTAACCGGGCCTATTCCCAGAAGGAGATTTTGGAGGCGATTGAAGAGGCAGTCGGCACGCGCCGATAACGGATGCGGGTCGTCCTCGATACCGGCATTTTAATCGCGGCCCTAATTACCGCCGATACGCCACCTGATCGAGTCTACCAGGCGTGGCGTAAGAAACGTTTCACGCTCATCACCTCGGCGTGGCAACTCGGGGAGTTCCGGCGTGCGAGCCGTTACGAAAGGGTCAAGGCGCTCCTCAGGCCCACTGAGGCCGGCAACCTCGTCAACGGCCTCAAACACCACGCGATCGTTCTAACCGAATTGCCGAAGGTGGATCTGTCCCGCGACCCAGACGACAACCCGGTACTCGCAATGGCCATCGCCGGCAAGGCCGATTATCTGGTTACCGGCGACCGGCGCGGCTTGCTATCGCTGAAGCGGGTCGGCCCCACGCGCGTGGTGACGGCCGCAGCGTTTATTAAAAGACTGAAGAAGCGCTGACACGGAGCGTTAACCTGATTCGAACCAAATAAGGAACAACAATGAAAACGTTTCAACTGAAGCACAACACTGCGCTTATCCTCGCGCTAGCGCTGTTCGCCTTCTTCACTGCTCCCGCGGTCTACGCGCGCTCCGCCGACGCGCAGTGGAAAACGACCGTCGTATACGGACAGAAAATCCGCTACCTCGAAGCCGGAAGCGGGCCGACGGTGATCCTGCTCCACGGACTCGGCGGCAGCGCCGCGCTATGGGCGCCGACGATCGCACCGCTCGCCAAAACCCACCGCGTGATCGTCCCCGACCAAATCGGATTCGGCAGCTCGGCCAAACCGCTGATCGACTACCGCGTCGCCACCCTGGTCGACTTCCTCGACGGGTTCTATAAAAACCTGAAGATCAAGCGTGCGTCGCTCGTCGGAAATTCGTTGGGCGGATTCACCGCCGCCGCGTTCGCGCTGGCGCACCCGGAAAAAGTCGATCGCCTGGTCTTGGTGGGCTCCGCCGGTTTCGCGCTACCCAAAGACTTCGACCCGCGCGCATTGGATTTCCTCAATCCCTCGACCCGCGCCGGCATGAAGCAGGTTCTCGAAGCCATTTTCTACGACAAAGAACGCTTCGCCACGGACGCCGCCGCCAACGATTTCTTTATTAAAAAACTCGCATCGGGCGACGGCTACACCGTGCAACGATTCCTCGCCTCCATCCTAAAAGGCGAAGACGTACTCGACGGCAAACTCGGCGCGCTCAAACACCCGACGCTCCTCGTCTGGGGCCGCGAAGACGCGCTCACCCCGCTTTCCCTGGGCGAACGATTCAAAAATGAAATTCCGAACTCGGAGCTTTTTATCATCGACAAGTGCGGGCATGTGCCGCAGTTGGAAAAGCCCGAAGAGTTCAACGCCGCTGTGTTGAAGTTTTTAAAGCGTCCGGCGAGTCCTTGAGCAAGGGCGTGCCGTGGAATGCTAACACTCAAGCCCTCCACTAAACCGTAGTACGTCACCGAGTGTCGGGCCGTAAGATCCGGCGCCATCTGGTTGGGTTGCCGGTTGGGCGCCAGGCGATCAAGCACGTAACGCGTCGTTTACGGTAACGGACGGCTTGCCAAGAACTGCAACATGTCCGTCTCCCGGTCGGTTCCGGTCGGGGGATTGTTGTATGCCCCGTCCGGCCAGCGAAGATGATTGACGAGCGCGAGACAGCCATGCGAGGACGGGATGGCGCAGGTACCGGTCGGACAACCGCCACTGTAGTTCGTGCACGCGGCCGCATCGGCGTCGAA
>JBKHXU010000102.1:0-11998 GCA_046565865.1 Gammaproteobacteria bacterium
CAGCGGCTTTCCGTATCTGGGGCATTTCCTAAATTACCGGCTACCAGAGCTGTCCCACGGGCCGCGAGCCATATTCGTCAAACCCTGCGAGGCACGATATAGCTGGGCGCAATCTCGTCTAGCGGCGTCGGGCGGATGCCGAAGACGTCGGTTAGCGCGTTTGGTCCGTCGCATACGCTGTCGAGTTTGAGTGACTCGTAGTTGTCGCGCGAGAACGGTTTGCCGGGGAGGAATTCGGCAAGCGTCGCCTGGAGCCGGGACAGCGTGTCGTTGAGGCCGATGATGCGCGGCTTACGATGCAGCAGCCGCGCTAGGTATTCGACGATCTCTCGCAGGGTGTAGACGCGCGGGCCGCACAATGCGTAGATCTGGCCGTGAGTGCGGTATTCGCCGAGGGCTTGCGCGAAGGCGCGCGTCACGTCTTCCACGTAGACCGGCTGGAACCGCGCGTTGGGACAGGCGAGCGGAAACAGGCCGGGGGCGAGCTCGAGCAGGCGCGCGAAGCGGTTGAGGAAGCCGTCGCGCCGGCCGAAGATGACCGAGGGGCGGAACACGGTGAAGGCGAGATCGCTCACGCGCACGATCTCCTCGCCCGCGGCCTTGGTGCGCAGATAGCGGCTCGAGACCTGCGGCGCGGCGTTGAGCGCGCTCATGTGCAGCAGCCGCGGGACGCCGAGCTCGTGGCACGCGGTCACGATTTTTTCCGGCAACGCGATATGCGCCGCGGCGAAACTCGCGCCGCGGCTCTCGTTCAATAGCCCGACCAGGTTGATCGCGGCATCGCAGCCGCGCAGCACATCGCGCACGAAGCCCGGGTCGTGCACGTCGCCGGGATACAAGGTGACGTTCGGCAACACCGTCAAATCCTTGTGCCGATAGAAATGCCGCGTGGGGATGCGAACGTGACAACCGGACTCGCACAGACGCGTGGCAAGCGCGCGACCGACGAACCCGGTGCCGCCGAACACGCAGATGCGACGTGGCGTCAAATGGCGCGTCCCCGGGCCGCGGAGTCCGTGCGCGCAATCATTGCACCGGCGCCACCACCGGCATGCGTGCGCTCAGGCGCGTCGGCTGGACGCCCAAGCGATAGTCGTACACGGCGGTATAGGCCAACACGTTCTTCACGTAACCGCGCGTCTCGCTGTAGGGAATGGTCTCGACCCAGACGTCGGCGTCGAGCGGTTTTTCCGGCATCCAGCTTGGGATGCGATTGGGCCCGGCGTTGTAAGCCGCCGTCGCCAATACCTGGTGACCGCGGTTGCGTTCCAAGACCTCTTTCAGATAGCTCGCGCCGAGCCGCAGGTTGGTCTCGATGTTGAGCAGCGCCTGCGTACTGCGCACCGGCAGCTTGAGCTTGCGCCCGACCAGGCGACCGGTGGCGGGCATGAGCTGCATCAGCCCGAGCGCGCCGGCGGTCGACCGCGCGTCGGCGACGAACGCGCTTTCCTGGCGCACCACGCCGTAGATCCAACCTGGATCGATGGTGTATTCGGTCGCCGCCGCCTGCACCAACTCGCGATACAGCAGCGGGAAGCGCAGCTCCAGATCGTGCATATGATCCGACAGCGCCACGGTGTAGATCGCGCGATCGTGCCAGCCCCAGTCGCGCGCCACCACCGCCGCGGTCTGCAACTCGCGGTTGTTCATCTCGCGAATGGTCCAGGCCCATTGCCGGCGCGCGTCGCTCACCTGACCGAGGGCGTACAGCTCACCGGCGGCGCGCACGCCGGGGCGCGCCTGCATGGCCGCAAGCTCGTCGGACGTCACTGCGATGCTTTGATGTTGCATCGAATACTCGGCGCCGATGCGGTCGGCGGCCAAGAACCCGTAGTAATCGCGCTCGCGTGCGAGCGCGCCGTAAATCTCCGCCGCCTGGCGCTTTTCGCCTTTCGCCTCCTCGATGCGCGCCGTCCAATAACGCCAGCGCGGCAGGCGCGCCTCTTGCTCCGGCAGCGCCGCGATGAAGCGTCCGGCGGTCTCCCATTCGCCGGCGCGCAGCGCCGCCTTGATGCGCCACAGCTGCAAGTTGCGATCGTCCGGCCGCACCGACACCGCCGCGAGCCATGGCAACGCCACTGGCAGGTGGTGTTGCGCCGCGAGGATGCCGAGGTAGCGCAGCACGTAATCCTCATCCTCGCCGAAGAATTGATACTCGCCCTTGAGCGTTTGCCAACGCGCCATCGCCGCCTCGGGGTCGCGGTACGCGAGCTGCACGACGCCGTGCGTGACGATCCTGCGCGCCACCGGCGTATCGACCTCGTAGTCGATGGCGTCGAGACCGCGCACCGGGTCGCGGTACATCGCCTGCCATCGCCGCACCCACGGCCGTTCCGTCGGCGGCAGGTAGCTGGCAAGCTCGCTCGCGAAGCTGACGTTGCGCGCCTCCATCGCGAGACCGATGCGCTCCCACACCTTGTCGGCCGACATGTGCCCGGCCTTGCGCCAGGCGGCGAACACCGGATTGCACGCGTCCGGCAGGCGCTTGCCGGTGAGCCACAGGCGCTCGATGCGCGCCATCAGTCCGGCCTGTCGCTCGCTCGCCCTGACACGACGCCCGAGGTACAGGCACAGCAGCTCCGGCTCGTCGGCGATGTCGCTGTACTCGGCCATGAACGTCCTCCAGTCGCCGCGCGCCGCGAGCCGGTGCAGCCACCTGGCGCGCAACGCCTCCGCCAACGGCGTGTGATCGTTCTGCTCCAGGAACTTGCGCAGCGTCGCCGGCCCGGCGGTTTCCACGCGGTCTTTCAGGAACTCGTATTGCAGATACGGCTGCAGCACGTAGCCGTCGAGCCTGCTGAATAGCGCTTGGTAGCGGCCAAGATCGCGCGCGCGCAAGGCCGCGAGCGCGGCCTGATAATCGCGCCGCTGAGTCTCGATGTCCGCCGGGAGAATGTCGGCGGCGCGCGCGGGCAATAAACCCAGCAACAACAGTAAACCGAGCAGTGTCTTAAGCATCATGCGGTCCAGACCGATGTAGGGTGCCACGCCGTTCGCGCGAGCGGAATCACGGCGCAATTAAATAGATAATAGCGAAACCGATGCCGACTTCTAAGCCGAATCGACAATGAAAACCATCAACCCGGCGAACGGCGAAGCGGAACGCGCGTTCCCCACATGGGATACCCGCGAACTTGACCGCGCTTTGGCCGATGTCGCGACCGCCGCGCCGACATGGCGCGCGACGACGATCGGCGAGCGTGCCGCAATCCTGCGCCGCGCCGCCGCCGAGCTGCGCGCGCGACGCGACGAGTACGCCGCGCTGATCACGCTTGAAATGGGCAAGCTGACGCGCGAGGCGCAGGCCGAGATCGAGAAGTGCGCCTGGGGCTGCGAGCACTACGCCGAGCATGGCGCCGCGTATCTGCGCGACGAGCCGGTCGTGACCGACGCCGCGCGCAGTTTCATCGCCTACGAGCCGCTCGGCACCGTGCTCGCGGTGATGCCGTGGAATTTTCCATTCTGGCAGGTGTTCCGCTTTGCCGCCCCGGCGCTGCTCGCCGGCAACACCGCGGTGCTCAAACATGCCTCGAACGTCCCGCAATGCGCCGCCGCCATCGAAACCGTATGGCGCCGCGCCGGCCTGCCGGAACACGCGTTTCGCTGGCTGCGCATCGGCGCCGATCGCGTTGAGCGCGTGATTGCCGACCCGCGGGTGCACGCGGTCACGCTCACCGGTAGCGACGCCGCCGGGCGCCAGGTTGCCGCGGCCGCGGGCGCGCATTTGAAAAAGACCGTGCTCGAGCTGGGCGGCTCGGACGCATTCGTGGTGCTGGCCGACGCCGATCTGGATCAGGCCGCGGCCCAGGGCGTTGCCGCCCGGTTCCAGAACGCCGGCCAGAGCTGCATTGCGGCCAAGCGCTTCATCGTCGTCGACGCGATCGCCGCAGACTTTCTCGCCAAATTCCGCGAACGGGTGGCGGCGCTCAAACCCGGCGACCCGCACGACCCCGACACCACGCTCGCGCCGCTGGCGCGCGCCGATCTGCGCGCGCAACTGCACGAACAGGTGCGCGACTCCATCGCCGCCGGCGCGCGCCCGCTGCTGGGATGCGAGCCGCTCCCCGGGCCGGGCTTTTACTACTCCGCCTCCATTCTGGATCGGGTGACACCCGGCATGCGCGCGTACGACGAGGAGCTGTTCGGCCCGGTCGCAACCGTGATCCGCGCTCGCGACGAAGCCGACGCATTGCGAATCGCCAACACCTCGCGCTTTGGCTTGGGCGCCTCGGTCTGGACCCGCGATGTGGCGCAGGGCGAGCGCATGGCGCGCGCGTTCGCGGCTGGATCGTGCTTCGTCAACGGCATCGTGAAGAGCGACCCGCGGTTGCCGTTTGGCGGCGTGAAGGACTCAGGTTACGGACGCGAGCTGTCGGCCCACGGCATCCGCGAGTTCGTGAACATCAAAACGGTTTGGATTAGATAGGGGGCGCCGGCCGGCGGCGATAGGCCCAAACCAGCATCGCTACGCCGACCAGGATCATCGGCAGGCTCAAGATCTGCCCCATCGTCACCCAGTCGAGCGCGAGATAACCCAGGTGTGCGTCGGGTACGCGCACGAATTCCACCGCGAACCGGAATACGCCGTAGCCAATCAAGAACAGACCGGACACCGCGCCAACCGGGCGCGGCACGCGCGAGTAAAACCAGAGCACCAGAAACAACACGACGCCCTCGAGCGCGAATTCGTAAAGTTGGGTCGGATGCCGTGGCGCAGCACCGGCGTTGCGGAATACCATGCCCCACGGTACATCGGTGACGCGACCCCACAATTCGTGATTGATGAAGTTACCGATGCGGCCGGCGCCGAGCCCGATCGGCGCCAGCGGCGCGATGAAATCGGTCACCGCCAGCCAGTGGCGCTTGGTCTTGCGCGCGTACAGCCACAAGGCGGCGATGACGCCGATGAGACCGCCGTGGAACGACATGCCGCCGGTCCAGATGAAAACGATCTCGAGCGGGTGCTTGAGGTAGTAGCCGAAGTTGTAGAACAACACGTAGCCCAAGCGTCCGCCCAACACGACGCCGATGGCGATGTAGAAAAGCAGATCCCCCACCTCGTTGTGCTGCCAGCCGGAATTCGGCTGCTTGGCGCGATAAACCCCCGCGGCCCAACCGCCGAGAAAGCCGACGAGGTACATGAGGCCGTACCAATGAATCTTGAGCGGTCCGAGTTGGAGCGCGACCGGATCGATGTCAGGGGCAATCAGCATGCCGCGGCATTATGACCGAGCGGCGGCGCGTGGGCCAGCCAGCGCACACGCGTTATAGTGAGCGCACCATGAGCAAACCCGCACACACCAACCGCCTTATCCACGAGACGAGCCCCTACCTGCTGCAACACGCGCACAACCCGGTCGATTGGTACCCGTGGGGCGCGGAGGCGCTCGACAAAGCGCGGCGCGAGGACAAACCGATTTTGCTTTCGGTCGGCTACTCGGCCTGTCACTGGTGCCACGTGATGGAACACGAGTCGTTCGAGGACGAAGAGGTCGCGCGCGTGATGAATGAATTGTTCGTGTGCATCAAGGTCGACCGCGAGGAACGGCCCGATCTCGACAAGATTTATCAGACGGCGCACCACGTGCTGGCGCAGCGCCCCGGCGGCTGGCCGCTCAATATGTTTTTGACGCCGGACGATCACATGCCGTTCTACGGCGGCACGTATTTTCCCAAGACCCCGAAGCACGGCATGCCGGCGTTCACCGATATCCTGCGCCAGATCGCGCACGTGTATCGCGAGCGGCGCGACGCCATCCGCGACCAGAACCAGTCGCTGCGCGACATCTTCGCGCGGCTGCAAACGACACCGGCCGCGGGCGGCGTCGACGGCGCGCTGCTCGCGCGCGCGACCGCCGACCTTAAGCGGCAGTTCGACGCGCGCCACGGTGGCTTCGGTCAAGCGCCGAAGTTTCCGCACCCGACCTCGCTCGATTTTTTGATGCGCGAATGGGCCCGCGGTCGCGCCGCCGGTAGCGCCGACGACGAGCTGTTGCACATCGCGCGCTTCACCCTCGACGCCATGGCCGCGGGCGGCGTCTACGATCAGCTCGGTGGCGGGTTTTACCGGTATGCGGTCGACGAGCGCTGGGCCATCCCGCACTTCGAGAAAATGCTGTACGACAACGCGCAGCTGCTGCCGCTTTACGCTGACATGGCGCAGATCACCGGCGCGACGCGCTACGCCGAGATCGCGCGCGACACTGCCGCCTGGGTGATGCGCGAGATGCAGTCGCCTGCGGGCGGCTACTATTCGACGCTCGACGCCGACTCCGAGGGCCACGAAGGCAAGTTCTATGTCTGGTCGACCGACGAGCTGCGCGCCCTCGTCAGCGGCGACGAGTGGGACGTGCTGGAGCGCCGCTACGGCCTGAGCGGCCGGCCCAACTTCGAGGGCGCGTGGCATCTGAACGCATGCGCCGCGCCCGCGGCGATCGCCGATCACCTGCAACTGCCCGAGGCCGAGGTGACGCAGCGGCTGACGCGCGCGCACGCAAAGCTCCTCGCGGCGCGTGCGCGGCGCGTGCCGCCGGGGCGCGACGAAAAGATTCTTGCGAGCTGGAACGGACTCATGCTCGGCGGCATGGCGCATGCCGGTCGGCTGCTGCATCTGCCGGAGCTGGTGACATCGGCTGAGCGCGCGTTTGACTTCGTGCGCGCGCAGCTGTGGCGCGACGGCCGGCTGCTCGCCACCGTCAAGGACGGCAAGGCGCCGCTCAACGGCTACCTCGACGACTACGCGTTCTTGATCGCGGGCGGGTTGGAGCTGTTGCAGGCGCGTTTTCGCGCCGAGGATCTGATTTTCATCGCCGCGCTGGCGGACGTGTTGTTGGACAAATTCGAGGACCGCGACAATGGCGGCTTCTATTTCACCGCCGACGACCACGAACGCCTCGTGTATCGTCCCAAGCCGACGATGGACGAGGCGACGCCGGCCGGCAACGGCATCGCGGCCCAGGCGCTACTGCGGCTGGGACACGTGCTCGGCGAAACACGCTACCTCGACGCGGCCGAGCGCACGTTGCGGGCGCTGCAAGGCGCCATCGCCCAGCATCCCGCGGCGCATCCGAGCACGCTTATCGCACTCGCCGAGCATCTTTATCCGCCGCAAACCGTCGTGCTGCGCGGCCGCGCGCCGGCACTCGCCGAGTGGCAGGCAGAGTGCAGCGCAGACTATGCGCCGGCGCGGCTGGCGCTCGCCATCGACGCGTCGACGCCGACACTGCCGGGCCTCCTTGCGCAACGCGTCACGCACGGCGACGTCACGGCCTACGTTTGCAGCGGTCACAGCTGCCGGGCGCCCGCGACCACGCTGACCGAGCTTCGAGCGTCGCTCGCGCCGAACGCAAAATAGGATTGCTGCCGGCATAAAACCAAGGCAAGTGGGCGCCGTGCAGGTAACGCGATAGAATTTCCACGCCTTGCAACCCCACACCTCCGATATCACCGCGCCGCAGTGCAGCGTCTTCTGGTCGCGGTTTTTCCCGTTTCTGCGCTGGTGGCCGCTGGTCAACCGGGCGTCGCTGCGCGCCGATCTCATCGCCGGGCTGACCGGCGCCGTCATCGTGCTGCCGCAGGGTGTCGCGTTCGCCATGATCGCCGGGCTGCCGCCGGTCTACGGCCTCTACACTGCGATGGTGCCGCCGATCATCGCCGCGCTGTTCGGCTCGTCGCGCCATCTGATCTCCGGGCCGACCACGGCGATCTCGATCGTGGTCTTCGCCACGGTCTCGAAGTTCGCCGAGCCCGGCAGCGCGCAATTCATTCAGATGGCGCTGACGCTGACCTTCCTCGCCGGCGTGTACCAGCTGGCGCTCGGCGTGGCGCGCATGGGAGCGCTGGTCAATTTCATCTCGCATTCGGTCGTGGTCGGCTTCACCGCCGGTGCGGCGGTACTGATCGCAACCACGCAGATCAAACATCTGATCGGTGTCGAGATCCCGTCGGGCGAATCGTTTCTGCATACGTGGCAGGACCTGGGCCTGCATATCGGTGAGCTGAACCCGTATGTCGTTGCGATAGCAGCGGTCACGCTCGCGACCGTCATCGGCTTCATGATCTATCGCCCGCGCTGGCCGGGTTTGCTGATCGCCATGGTCGTCGGCAGCGTGCTGGCCGCGCTGCTACAGCCGACCGCGCATGGCGTGGCGCTGGTCGGTGAGTTGCCGCAGAGCCTGCCGCCGTTGTCGATGCCCGATTTTTCGCTCGGCGCGATCAAGGCGCTCGGCAGCGGTGCGCTGGCGGTGGCGCTGCTCGGGCTCATGGAGGCAGTATCGATCGGGCGCTCGGTGGCGTTGAAATCGCATCAGCGCATCGACGGCAGCCAGGAATTCATCGGCCAGGGGCTGGCCAACCTGGTCGGCAGCTTTTTTTCGAGTTATGCCTCGTCCGGATCGTTTAACCGCACCGGGCTCAACTACGACGCCGGCGCGAAGACCCCGCTCGCCGCCATCTTCGCCGCCGTGGCGCTGGCGCTGATCGTGCTCATCGTGGCGCCGCTCGCGGCGCACCTGCCGATCGCGGCGATGGCGGCGGTGCTGGTGGTGGTTGCCTATCGTCTCATCGACTTCAAGCACATCTACAACATCATTCGTACCAGCAAACGCGAGGCGGCGGTGCTGGCGGTGACGTTCTTCGCGACGCTTTTCGTCGAACTCGAATTCGCGATCTATGCCGGCGTGATGCTATCGCTGGTGATGTACCTCATGCGCACCTCGCGCCCCGGGATCGTCACGCGCGTGCCGGATCCGAACACGCCGAACCGGCATATGGCGACCGATCCGAAGCTTCCCGAGTGCCCGCAGTTGAAGATCGTGCGCATCGACGGCTCGATCTTCTTCGGCGCTGTGGATCACGTGCAAGGCGAACTGCAGCGCTATGCCGAGCAGAATCCGGGGCAAAAACACCTGCTCGTCATCGGCAACGGCATCAACTTCATCGATATCGCGGGTGCGGAGATGCTGGTGCAGGAGGCCAAGCGCCGCCGCATGCAAGGCGGCGGGCTGTACCTCGCGAAGGTAAAGAACGAAGCGTGCGCGATCCTAAAGCGTGGCGGCTACGCCGATGAATTCGACCGCGAGCATATTTACACCACCAAGGGCGACGCCATCGCACACATCTTCACCAAGCTCGATCGCTCGGTCTGCGCGCAATGCGACAAGCGCATCTTCCTCGAATGCGCCGCGGTGCCAGCAAAACCGGAAAAGACTGCCTAGCGCCGTCATTCCCGCGCAAGCGGGATTTCCGGCTATTACTTAGCCGGCGCTGCCCACGTCAGATCCAGCTTGCGTGCGGCGCGCGCTAGCGTGACGCTTGCCGCTCCCAGCGACCCCGGCCCCGGGCGCCCCCAAACAGGTAGCGCCCGGCTTGACGCCGTCCGCCGGGGTTGAAACACGGCCGCCTCGGCCACAATTAATGAACACGAAGCGGCCGCCGATCCCCGCGGCGCCATTGGTCGTTTCAGGTATAGCGCGATTTCAACCGCGTCCTATCGCCGCCGGTCCATCGGTAGTATCCAGCAGCCGCCAGTGGTGAGGAGCGCCCATGAAACGGAACATCAGCTTTCGCCATATCGACGAACCGTCGCGCGGCGGCTTGGCACAGCGCGTTGACGATCTCGCCGCGCGCCACGTGATGCCCCATTTGCGCCATTTCGCACCGGATGCAGTGCGGTTGCATGCCGCGCTCGAAAAAAATCCGGCGCGGCACTTGTACTGCACCACGTTGCGACTGCACTTGCCGGCCACCACGCTGGTCGCGCGCAGCGAGCAACGCGAACTTGCGCCATCGCTGTACGAGGCGTTCGCCGAATTGGAGGTCGAGGTCAAGCGGCACGTGGAGCGGCTGCGCCACGACGCGCTCTGGCGACGCAGCGCAAGGCGCGAGCGGCTGCGCCGCTTCAAGGATGCCATCGCCCGTGGCACCGGCGACCGCTCGCTCTACGCCGAGCTCATCGCCGACCATATTCCGGCGCTGCATCGGTTCGTAGAGCGCGAGCTCGCCTATCTCCAAGCGCGCGCCGAGCTTGAGCCGGAAAATCCGCCGGTTGATGAGGTGGTGGACGAGGTCCTGGCGCGCGCGCTGGCGCAGGTAAACGAGCGGCCGCCGCGCCTGGCGCTGCGGCAGTGGCTATACCAACTCGCGATCGAAGCGGCGACCGACGAGGTCGCGCGCCGCCGCGGCGAGCCGGGCGAGGTGTCATTGACCGATCGCGCGCCGCGCGCGGCGCCGGCCGCGACCGACGACGAGGGGCTGGCGGACGCGTGGCGGCCGGATGCCGCGCTGCGGATCGAAGACGTGACGCCGGGATCTGGCGCCGCGCCGGAAGAGGCGTACGCGGGCGCGGAGCTGCGCGCCGCATTGGCCGCGGCCATGGCCCTGCTGCCCCACGGTTGGCGGCGGCTGTTGGTGTTGCACCGACTCGAAGATCTGGCGCTGGAGCAGGTGGCGCCGGTGCTCGGCATTGACGGCGCCACGGCGCGCGCGTGGTTGGATCACGCCGATGCGTTCTTGCGCGCCAAGCTGGCGGAACAGGGGATTGTGCCGCCCGCCACCGACGCGCCGGCCGCCTATCTGCGCCCCGCGCGCGCCCCCGCCTTGCCGCAGATCGAGCAAGAGCTGCGTGCGCTGCTCGAGGAACCGACGACGAGCGAATGAGGTGCGATTGGCGACCTTTGCTCAGGCCGCCGGCTTGAACGTGAGATCGAGCTCGCGCGCGGCGCGCACGTCGTCGAGACGTCGCACCGGTGTGGTGTAAGGCGCGCCTTTGACCTTCTCCGGATCGGTTTTCGCTTCCTTTAAAATTTCGACTAGCGCATCGCAGAAGCGATCGAGCTCCTCTTTCGCCTCGGTCTCGGTCGGCTCGATCAGGAAGCACTCGGGCACGAGCAGCGGGAAGTACGTCGTCGGCGCGTGGAAGCCTTTGTCCAGCAGCCGCTTGGCCACGTCCATCGCGATCACGCCGGTTTCGTCTTTGAGTTTTTTCAGCGTCAAAATAAATTCGTGCGTCGCGCGGCGCTTCGGGTAGGCCGCCTGGAATCCGGCCTTGGTCAGGCGTGCCAACAAATAGTTGGCATTCAGCGTGGAAAACTCGGCGACCCGGTGCATGCCTTCACGTCCGAGCAGGCGTGCGTACACGTAGGCGCGCAGCAGCACGCCGGCGTTGCCCATGTTGGCGGACAGCCGGCCGATCGATTGCGGGCGGTTTTTTTCCGTCAGCCAGTGATAGCGCCCGCCGGTGTGCGCCACGATCGGCACCGGCAGGAACGGCTCCAGCCGCTCGGACACGCCGACCGGCCCCGCCCCCGGCCCACCGCCGCCGTGCGGCGTGGAGAAGGTCTTGTGCAGGTTCATGTGAATGACGTCGAACCCCATGTCGCCCGGCTTCACCTTCCCGAGGATGGCGTTGAGATTCGCGCCGTCGTAGTAGAGCAGCCCGCCGGCCTTGTGCACGATCCCCGCGATCTCGCTGATGCGCCGCTCGAACACGCCGAGCGTCGACGGGTTGGTGAGCATGAGTCCTGCGGTCTGCGGACCGACGGCGGCCTTCAACGCCTCGAGATCGACATCGCCCTGCGAATCGGTCGGAATCTCGCGCACCGTGTAGCCGCACATCACCGCCGTCGCCGGGTTGGTGCCGTGCGCCGCGTCGGGCACGAGGATCTCGGTGCGCGTCTTGTCATTGCGCGACTCGTGGTACGCGCGGATCATGGCGACGCCGGCGAACTCACCCTGCGCACCCGCGAGCGGCGTCAGCGACACCGCCTTCATACCGGTCACGTCTTTCAGCATCTCCTGCAGCTCGTGCATGCACGCGAGATAGCCCTGACCCGCCGATTCCGGCGCGTGCGGATGGCGCGCGAGGAACGGCGTCAGCATCGCGAGCTTGTTACACGCGCGCGGGTTGTACTTCATGGTGCAGGAGCCGAGCGGATAGAACTGCGTGTCGATCGAAAAATTTTTCTGCGACAAGCGCGTGTAGTGCCGCACCGCCTGCATC
>JBKHXU010000103.1:0-6874 GCA_046565865.1 Gammaproteobacteria bacterium
GGGAAAACGGATGGCGCGGCCGCCGGCCGCTTCGATCAGTTGTACTAGTTGCTCGGCCTGCTCGACCGGCCGCGTGACCAGCACGCCGATACCGGCCAGCGGCCGATCAGGCACGGCCGTATACCCCGTCGAGGATTTCCTTGGCGCCGCGCGCCAGCAGTTCTTGCGCCAGATCGGCGCCAATCGCTGTGGCATCGACCGCCGCGCCACGGCGCTCGCCGCGCACGATGCGCGTGCCGTCCGGCGCGCCGACCAGGGCGCGCAGATGCAGCGCCGCGCCGTCGAGCGCGGCGTAACCCGCGATCGGCACCTGGCAGCCGCCTTCGAGCGCGGCGTTGAGTGCGCGTTCGGCGGCGACACAGGTCCGCGTCGGTGCATGATCGAGCGCGGCGAGCAGGCGGTTGGTTTCGGCATCGTCGCTGCGGCATTCGATGCACACCGCCCCTTGGCCCACGGCCGGCAGGCTCACCGCGATCGGCAGTGCCTCGCGAATGCGCTCGCCAAAGCCCAAGCGCTTCAAGCCGGCGACGGCGAGCAGCAGCGCGTCGTATTCGCCGGCATCGAGTTTCGCCAGGCGCGTGTTGACGTTGCCGCGCAGGGTGACGACTTCGAGCTGCGGATAGAGCGCGCGCAACTGGCATTGGCGACGCAGGCTCGAGGTGCCGACGCGGCTGCCGGGCGGCAGTGCCGCGAGGCTGGCGTAGCGCCCGGAGACGAACGCATCGCGCGGGTCCTCGCGCTCGCACACGGCGGCGATATGTAGGCCTTCTGGCAGGCTGACGGTGAGGTCTTTCATGGAATGGACCGCGAGGTCGATGCGTCTATCGAATAGCGCCTGTTCCAGCTCTTTGATGAACAGCCCCTTGCCGCCGACAGCGGCGAGCGGGCGGTCGAGGATGCGGTCGCCCTCGGTGGTAATCTTTACGAGTTCCACGGTCAGCGACGGATGGCGCGCCACGAGCGCGGCGCGCACGTACTCGGCCTGCCACAGGGCAAGCGCGCTTTTGCGGGTACCGAGACGCAGGATGTTCACGTGAACCGATGGCGGTGACGGGTTTCTAACGGCTGGCGATTATAGGGCATGGCGATGGGTGGGCTGAGCAAAATATTGCGGGTATTGCGGGCAAGCGGGTTGGTGGCGACGATCGTGGCCGCCGGCCCCGTGGCGGCCGCGGGGCAGCTGCCGTTGGCGCAGGACTTGGCCGCGGACGCGGCCACGGCGAGCGCGCGCGGCGCGGCGATATTGGTGTTTTATATGAGCGACGCGTGCCCGTACTGCGAGCGCGTCGAGGAGTTGTACCTACAACCGATGCTGGCGCGCCGCACCTACGGTGGTCGGTTGCTGATCCGCGCGGTGCGCGCCGATCGCGCCACGCCGTTGCGCGATTTCGCCGGCCATTCGACCGAGCACGCCGCGTTCGCGCGGCGCGCGGGCGCGTATGTGACGCCGCTGGTGCAGTTGTACGGACCGGATGGAACCGCGCTGGCCGAGCCGCTGCTCGGTTACACGTCGCCGGATTTCTACGCCGGCCAGCTCGAAGGTCGCATCGAGCAGGCCATCGCCCGCGTGCCGCAACGCGCGGCCCGCGCGCCGTAGCGCATCACAATCCGGCCGGGGCCGCGATCGGGCGATTGCGCGCCCAGCGCCGTACCGACGCCGTGTGGCGCCGGCTGACGTCGAGTTTTTTGTCCACGCCTTTGAGATTGATCTGCCATGTCCCAGCCGGGCTCTTCTCGATGCCCTTGATGAACGGCGTCGCCACCAAGGCGTTGCGGTGGATGCGCAGGAAGCGCTCGCCGAATTCCTTCTCCAGATTGACCAGCGAGTCCTCGATCAGGTGTTCCTCGGTGCCGGTGCGCACCACGACGTACTTGCTGTCGGCGAGGAAATAGATGATATCGGGCACCGGCACGAGCCGGATATTGCCGCGCAGATGCACGCTGATGTGCGTACGCGCCGGCATCTCCTTGCGCGCGTGGTGGATCTCCTGCAGCTGCTTCTGCGTGAGCTTGCGCGCCTTGGTCAGCGCGTTCGCCAGCCGATCCTTGCGGATCGGCTTCAGCAGATAATCGACCGCGTTCACGTCGAACGCATCGAGCGCGTGCTGATCATAGGCGGTGGTAAAGATCACGCTCGGTGGGTGTTCCATGCCCATGAGGTGCATGGCGGCCTCGAGCCCGTCCATGCCCGGCATGCGGATGTCCATCAGCAGCACGTCTGGATTGAGCTCGGAGGTGCGTTCCACCGCCTCGGCGCCGTTCATGGCCTCGCCGATCACGGTGTAGCCCCCGATGTCCGACAGCAACTCGCGCAGCCGGTCGCGCGCGAGCTTTTCATCATCAACGATCAACACTCTCATACGTTCCCTCCGCGTGTCGGCAGCGTGACGGTAACGGTGAATTGCCCGTTATCGCCGTGGGCCACGAGCGTCGCCGCTTCTCCGTAGTGCGAGTGTAAGCGGCTGCGCATGTTCGCGAGCGAATGTTCGTGTGCGGCCGACGTGGACTTAACCTTGGTTGACGGATACGGATTGGTGACCCGTATGTGAATTTTATCATTGTCCTCCCAAAGTCTGACGCCGATCGTGCCGCCCGCGGGTAAAGCCTCGATACCATCGCGGATGGCGTTTTCCAGCAACGGTTGCAGCGTCAACACCGGCATGACCGCGCGCCGCGGGAAGGTACCGATGTCCCACTCGACGCGCAGCCGGTTATCCAGGCGCAAAACCTCGATCGCCAGGTACTTTTTCGCGACGTCGATCTCCTTTTTCACCGGCACTAGGTTCTCGTCCTCGGACAGCATCATGCGAAATAGATCGGCCATATCCTCGATCGCCGATTCGGCGCGCGTGGGCGCGGTGCGCGTCAAGCTAGCGATGATATTGAGGCTATTGAATACGAAGTGAGGCCGGATGCGCGACTGCAGCGCCTGCAGCTTGGCCCGCGCTTCCGACAACGTGCGCTGTTTCAACTCGTGCTGACCCAGCAGGTAGCGCAGCGCCAAGGCGTTGACGATGATGCTGACGCAAAGATTCTGGATGTGAAAGTAGCCGCGCCATTCGGGGGTGAACGTCGCGATGCGTCCCGACGCCCACAGGAGCCAGATCGCCGCCTCGCTCACGAGCACGGTAATGACGAGCAGCAGCGCGTACGCGAGCGCGAGCGCTTGCAGCTTCGGCAGGCGGTTGAGCCGCGCGCGTACGGCGCACAGCGCGGCGACGCTGGTGAGCGCGATCCATTGCACGAACAGCGAGATCAGCAGCAGGTCCTCGAACAGCGTCAGCGAAATACGGCGCGTCACCAGCGTGACCACGAACGCCAGCATCTCCGCGATCAGCGCCACGCTCACGATCACGTTGGCACGGCAGAAGTTCGGCAGCAGGCCGTCGTCGCCGGCCTCGCTCGCGAGCGGCGGCCACAGTGCGCCGGCGGCGGCGCGCCACCAGCCGGTCAACGTATTTTTCAAGATTGCGAGTTCCATCATCCGCGCACGATCGGCATTTTCACTTTGACGTGATACTGGCCGCCTTCCTCGAATGCCTGCAGGCTCGCCGCGGCGCCGAACTGAGTGACCAGCCGCTGGCGGGTGTTGTCCAGCGCCAGTTTATTGCCGCGACCGTGGGTGTTCTTCGGCACGTCCGGCAGCGGATTGCTAATAAGGATATTGAGCACGTCGTTCTCGGCCCACATGTCGATCTTGATCGTGCCGCCGGCGAAACGCGGTTCGATGCCGTGATAAATGGCGTTCTCCAGCAGCGGCTGCAGCGTCAGTGCCGGTATCTGCGTCGAGCGCGGGATGCTATTGCTGACGTTCCAGATGACTTGCAGGCGATCGCCGAGGCGGATCTTTTCGATCTCGAGGTACTGGCGCGAAATTTCGCGTTCAGCCGAAAACGGCACCAGCTTGCGCGCATCGGCCAGCAGTACCCGGAACAGATCGGCCAGGTCGTGCAGCACCGCTTCGCCCTTTTCCGGGTTGCTGCGGGTCAAGCTGGCGACGCTGTTCAGGCTGTTGAACAAAAAATGCGGGCGAATGCGCGATTGCAACGCCTGCATGCGCGCCTCCTGCTGCGCCTTCGATTCGGACTCGGCGCGGTGCTGCAATATGATGTAACGCACGCCCAAGATGCTGATGATAGCGGCGACCATGAGGCTGCGGATGATGAGCGACTCGCGCCACGGCGGCCAACGCTCGCTGATGAGGCCGAGATCGTGCAGCGCGAAGATCATGCCGTCGATGCCGATCGCGGTCGTGAGCAGCAGCAGCAGCACCACGAGCAACGACCCGACCGCCACCGACGCGCGCTTCAGCAACGGCGCCGCGAGCTTCAGAATGACGACGCTGCACAGCGAGATGGTGATGGCGAACGCGGACAGCAGATTCAGATCCTGCCACGCCTGTTCATCGAACACCGGATTGCGGCCAATGGTGATGATGATCGCGATCAACTCCGCTAACAGGATGAAGCGGATCGCCATGCCGAACGACCCGAAGTCGGGCAGGAAGTGTGACTCTGGCGTCTTGTCTCTGGACATCTACGATATCGACTTCGCTGCGCCCCGAACGGTTTGCACCCGGACTCCCGTGCGACTCAGATTTAATCGTAGATGCCAAAGCACCGGCAACCGCGCTCGCCGATAGCGCCGCGTTATCAGCGGCTTGCGCGGCGACACTTTCGTGCTTGGTTAGGCTATTGCCGGGCCGTCAAGTATACTTGCCCGCGCCCGACGGTAACGCAACAAAAAAAACCCCCGTACGAGACGGGGGTCCAAGACCTGATCCGGAATTCGGGGTGGGGGTGCACAAAGGAGAGTCCGAATCAGGCTACTGACGAAAACATAGACCGGGTTCGGTACTGCAACAATCGGTTACCGATAATCGGAAGCGGGACACGGATGGACGGCAGCCGTTTATCGCCGCTCGATCACACGCTAAAACGCACCACACACCGAGTATGACTATCAACAAAACCTGGGGCGGACGCTTCGCGCACTCGACCGACGAGTTCGTCGAGCGCTTCACCGCATCGGTCGGGTTCGATCGACGCCTTTACGGCCACGATATCGACGGCTCGATCGCACACGCGCGCATGCTGGCGCACGTCGGCGTGCTCACCGCCGAGGAACTGCGCGCCATCGAGCAGGGCCTGCATGCGATTCGCGCCGAGATCGAGACCGGCCAGTTCGAATGGACCACCAAGCTCGAAGACGTGCACATGAACATCGAGGCGCGGCTGATCGCGCGCATCGGCGAGGTCGGAAAAAAACTCCACACCGGGCGTTCGCGTAACGATCAGGTCGCCACCGACCTGCGGCTGTGGCTGCGCGATGCCATCGATCGCATCGCAGGCGAGGCGCGCGCGCTGCAGGAAGCGATCCTCGCAGTGGCCGAGCGCGAGGCCGAGACGCTGATGCCGGGCTTCACCCACCTGCAGGTGGCGCAGCCGGTCACCTTCGGCCATCACCTGCTCGCCTGGTTCGAGATGCTCTCGCGCGATCGTGCGCGCCTCGCCGATTGCCGCGCGCGCGTGAACGTCATGCCGCTCGGCGCCGCCGCGCTCGCCGGCACCAGCTATCCCATCGACCGCGCCTACACCGCGCGCCTGCTCGGCTTCGACGCGGTCGCCGACAATTCGCTCGACGCGGTGTCCGACCGCGACTTCGCCATCGAATTCGTGGCCGTGGCGGCGCTGATCATGACGCACCTGTCGCGCATGGCCGAGGAGCTGATCCTGTGGTCGTCGCCGCAATTCGGCTTCGTCGAGCTGGCCGATGCGTATTGCACCGGCTCGTCGATCATGCCGCAGAAGAAAAATCCGGACGTGCCGGAGCTGGTGCGCGGCAAGACCGCGCGCGTGCACGGCCACCTGACGGCGCTGCTTACGCTCATGAAGGCGCAGCCGCTTGCCTATAACAAGGACAATCAGGAAGACAAAGAACCGGTGTTCGACAGCGTCGACACCGTGCACGACTGTTTGCACGCGCTCGCCGGCGTGGTGCGGACGCTCACGGTGCGCGCCGACGCCATGCAGGCGGCGGCCGCGCGCGGGTTTGCCACCGCCACCGATCTCGCCGACTACCTGGTGCGCCGCGGCGTCCCGTTTCGCGACGCGCACGAGATCGTCGGCCGCGCCGTGCGCCACGGTATCGAGGTCGGCCAGGACCTGGGGCAATTGCCGCTCGAGGTGCTCAAGCGCTTCAGCCCGTTGATCGAGGCCGACGTGTACCAGGTGCTGACGCTCGACGGTTCGGTGCGCGCACGCGATCACATCGGCGGCACGGCGCCGGCGCAGGTGCGCGCCGCGATTACGCGCGCTCGCGCGCGGCTCGCCGGATAGGCGCATGCGTTGGCGTACGCGCAACGTCGCCTTGCGTCCGCACCACCCGGCGCGGCGCGCGTCCGATCACGGTTCGTCCGAGAGCGGTGGTCTGCGCCGGCGGCGCACCGACCAGTATCTCAACCTGCACAACTGGGGCGAGCAGCGCGCGCAGTTCGTGACGCGCTATCTGTTCGTCAGCCTCGGCATCGCTTACTTCAACATGGGGGAGTTGATCGCGCGCTTGGACGGCTACTTGCTGTTCATCAACGCGGTGCAGGCGGCTTACATTGCGTTGACCACGCTGTATCTGCTGCACGCGTTGCGCCGGCCGGCGTCGGTGTGGCGCGTGCGCATTGCCATGTGGACCGATCTGATCGCTGTATCGTGCGCGGTGCTTGCCGATGCCAACCTCATCTCGCCGGCGTATCTCGTGTTCCTCGTCATTATTCTCGGCAACGGCATGCGCTACGGGTTGCGCGCGTTCGCCGAGGCCGCCGCCGGCAGTCTGTTGGTGACGCTCACGGTGGTCGGTATTCGCTTCGCCGATTCGCTGC
>JBKHXU010000104.1:0-5448 GCA_046565865.1 Gammaproteobacteria bacterium
TGTCCAGGTCTTCGACGTCGATCGAACGGCGGCTGCGGAACAACACCACCAGAATCGCGAGCCCGATCGCCGATTCGGCGGCGGCGACCGTCAATATAAAGAACACGAACACCTGGCCGCTGATGTCATTCAGGTAATGCGAGAACGCCACGAAGTTCATATTTACCGCGAGCAGCATCAGCTCGATCGCCATCAGCAACACGACGAGGTTCTTGCGGTTGAGGAAGATACCGACCACCGACAACGCGAACAGGATCGCGCCGAGGACCAGATAGTGTTCGAGGGTAATCATGGCCGCTATACCTTCTTCTCGGCGCGCATCTTCACCAGCCGCACGCGATCCTCGCGCCGCACCTTCATCTGCGTCGCCGGGTCCTGATACTTCGTGTCCTTGCGCCGGCGCAGCGTGAGCGCGATGGCGGCGACGATCGCGACCAAGAGGATCACCGCCGCCAGCTCGAACGGGTAGACGTAAACCGTGTACAGCACGCGTCCCAGCGCACGGGTGTTGCTGTATTCGGGTCCCACCGCCGGCGGCGCCGGCATGCTGCCGGCGTCGAAGCGGCCAGCAGTCAGGATCAGCGTCATCTCCAACACCAGCAGCGCCGCGACGATGCCGCCGATGGGCAAATACTCGCCGAAGCCGGCACGCAGACGGGCGATGTCGATGTCGAGCATCATGACCACGAACAAAAACAGCACCATGACCGCGCCGACGTACACCAGCACCAGCACGATCGCCAGAAACTCGGCCGACAGCAGCAGCCACAGCCCGGCGGCGCTGAAGAACGCGAGCACCAGGAACAACGCCGACTTTACCGGGTTGCGGATGGTGATGACCATCGCCGACGCGAATACCAGGATGCCGGCGAAGGCGTAGAAGATGAGTTGCTTGAATTCCATTCGCTGCTTTTTAGTAGTGCATCTGATTCTTGTTCGTTCTTGGTGCCGCCACGTTCGCCCCCACCCTAACCCTCCCCCGCTTTGCGGGGGAGGGAATGGGAGGGGGTCGTAACGCCAAGGCCAGTTTATCGCCGACGCTCAGCGATACTTTGCATCCGCGGCGCGGTCGGCGGCGATCTGTTTTTCGTAACGATCGCCGATCGCGAGTAGCTGGTCCTTGGTCAAGATGTGATCGCCGCGGCGCTCGAAATGAAAATCGGCGAAGCGGGTCTCGACGATCGAATCCACCGGGCACGACTCCTCGCAGAAGCCGCAATAAATACACTTGAACATGTCGATGTCGTAGCGGGTGGTACGGCGCGTGCCGTCCGGACGCTGGTGCGACTCGATCGTGATCGCCGCCGCCGGGCATACCGCCTCGCACAGCTTGCAGGCGATGCAGCGTTCCTCGCCGTTGGCATAGCGCCGCAGCGCGTGCACGCCGCGAAACCGCGGACTCACCGGGGTGCGCTCCTCCGGGTACTGGATCGTCACCTTGCGCGCGAACAAATGGCGGCCGGTCAACGCCAGGCCACGCCACAGCTCCAGCAGCAGGAAAGTGTTGAGATAACGTTTGATCGCTTGCATGGCGTGTCAGTGCAGTGGCGGAAAGCCCCAAGGCGTGAAGAACTTCACCACGCCGATGACCACGATCCAGATCAGCGTCACCGGGATGAACACCTTCCAGCCGAGGCGCATGATCTGGTCGTACCGGTAGCGCGGAAACGTCGCGCGAAACCAAAGGAAGCAGAACAGCAACAGACTTATCTTGAGCAGCAGCCACGCGAGGTCCGGAATCCAGGTGAACGGCGCGACCGCGAACGGCGGCTGCCAGCCGCCGAGGAACATCACCGCCGCCAGCGTGGCGATGAGGATCATGTTGGCGTATTCGGCCAAGAAGAACACGGCGAACGGCATGCCGGAATATTCCACGTGGAAGCCGGCGACGATTTCGGACTCGCCCTCCGCCACGTCGAACGGCGCCCGATTGGTCTCGGCCACGCCGGAGATGAAATACACCAGGAACAGCGGCGCGAGCCAGATGAAATACCAATGATGCATCCCGCCGCTCTGTGCCAGCACGATCTCGCGCAGGTTCAAACTCCCCGCCGCCATCAGCACGCCCACCAGGGCGAAGCCCATCGCGATCTCGTACGCCACGATCTGCGCCGCTGAGCGCATGCTACCTAGGAACGCATACTTAGAATTCGACGCCCAGCCGGCGATGATGACGCCGTACACGCCCATCGATGTGAGCGCGAGGATGAACAGCAGGCTCGCGTCGACGTTCGCCAATATCAAAGTGTCGGTGAATGGAATGACCGCCCACGCCACCAGCGCCGGTGCGAACGCAAGCAACGGCGCGGTAAGGAACAGGAATTTGTTGGCGCGCGTCGGGATGATGATCTCTTTGAACATCAGCTTCACCGCATCCGCGATCGGTTGCAGCCAGCCCTTGGGACCGACACGATTCGGACCGATGCGCACCTGCATGTAGCTAATGACCTTGCGCTCGGCATAGGTGAGGTACGCGACCGCGAGCAACAGCGGAATCAAGATCGCCGTGATCTTCGCGAGGCTCCAAATGGTCACCTGCGACCACTCAGGCAAGGTGGCGAACATGGCGCTCAAGGTATCGGTCACGGCGCGCGCTCCAGCGTCACCGCGCCCGCGGCGTCGAGGCCGGCGGTGGCCGGGTAACCCGCGGCGATCAGCACGCAACCATCCGGCACGCGCGGATCGACGACGACCTCGAGCCGTGCGTCACCGTTTGCGGAGCGCACCTTGACCGCCACGCCGGCCGCGAGCCCGTGGCGCGCGATCTCGGTGGCGTTAAGACGCGCCGCCGGGCGCGGGTTGTCCGCCGTTTGTTGCAGCGACGGCGCATGGCGTACGAGCGCATCCGCCGCGTAGATCGGCACCTCAGTGATGCGCACGAGCGCGCCGGTCACCGGCGTCGGCGTTGGGATCGCGCGATCCACGGCGTAGCTGCCGGGCGCGGTACGATCGAGCGCGAGCTCGGCGCGCACATCGTCGATGGTCGTCTGCTCGAAACCGGCAAGCTCAAGGCGGTTGCCGAGCACGCGCAGAATTTTCCAGCCGGGACGCGCTTCGCCGGGCGGCGCGACTGCCGGCGCGAAGCTTTGCAACCGACCCTCGGCATTGATGAAACTGCCGTCGGACTCGGTGAACGCGGCGAGCGGCAGCAGCACGTCAGCGTACTCGACCGCGCTGCTTTCGTACGGCGAGGGCTTGAAGCTCGTGATCATCGCGACAAACTCGGCCGCCTCCATGGCGCGCCGCGCCGGACCGCTATCGAGCACATCGAGCTCGGGCTCGGCGCCGAATATAAGGTATGCGTTGCGCGGCTCGCGCAGCATCGCCGCGGTATCGCGCCCGCGCGACGCCAAGCTTTGTCCAGCCGGCGCGCGGTGCGGCACACAACCCGCCAGCCAAGCGCCGGCGCCGTTGGCCTCCGGCAAAAATCCGAGCGTCGCGCCGGTGCGCGCGGCGATTTGCGCCGCGAGCGCGCGCAACACCGCCGACTGCGGATGCGCCATCGCGTAGGCGCCGAGCAACACCGCCATGCGCTTGCCGCTCGCCAGCGTTTGCGCGATCGCCTGCGCCGCGGAACGCGGCGTGACGGTATCGATCCAGCCGGCGACATGCGCCTTGGCCGCGCCCGCCGCCTTCGCCACTTCGGCCGCGGCCGCCAGCATATCGATCGGCGCGCCAATGATCTTCTCGTGCAACGGATAGGTGAACGCGTAGTCGACGGGATTGATCGCCATCACCCGCGCGCCGGCCTTGTGCGCCTTGCGCAGGCGCAGGCCGATCAGCGGCTGATCCTTGCGCGGGTTGGCGCCGATCAGAAGTACCGTATCGAGCCGCTCCAGTTCGGCGATGGGCAGACCCAGCGCGGGATATGTCGGCATCGCCGCGTCATCGCTGAAGTCGAGCTGACGCAAACGATGATCGACGTTGTTCGATCCGAGCGCGCGCACGAATTTTTGCAGGAGGTACAACTCCTCGACCGTCGACGTCGGCGCTGCGAGCGCACCGAGGCTATCGGCGCCGTGCGCGTCGATAACCTTGCGTAGACCATCGACCACCGCATCGAGCGCCGTCGGCCAATCCACTTCTTGCCACTGGCCGTTGCGCTTAACCATCGGCTGCTTCAGGCGCGCGTCGACGTTCAAGCCTTCGTAGCTGAAGCGGTCGCGGTCGGCGAGCCAGCATTCGTTCACCGCCTCGTTCGTGCGCGGCAGCACGCGCATGACCTTGCCGCGCAGCGTATGCACGTCGAGATTGGCGCCGACGCAATCGTGCGGGCTGATGGAGGCGTGATGCGCCAGCTCCCACGCGCGCGCCTTGAAGCGGAACGGCTTCGAGGTCAGCGCGCCGACGGGGCAGATGTCGATGACGTTGCCGGACAATTCTGAATCGACCGAGCGGTCGAGGAAGGTGCGGATCTCCGCGTGCTCGCCGCGCCCGAGCATGCCGAACTCCATGACCCCGGCCAGCTCCTGACCGAAGCGCACGCAGCGCGTGCAGTGGATGCAGCGCGTCATATAAGTGGCGATCAGCGGACCGATATCCTCGTCCGGCACCACGCGCTTGCCTTCGGTGAAGCGCGACACGTCTTTGCCGTAGCCGAGCGCCTGGTCTTGCAGCGGGCATTCACCGCCTTGATCGCAGATCGGGCAATCGAGCGGATGGTTGATGAGCAGAAATTCCATCACGCCCTTTTGCGCGTCGCGCGCCTTGGCCGAATGCGTGTAGACCTTCATGCCGTCCGCGACCGGTGTAGCGCACGCGGGCAACGGCTTCGGCGATTTCTCGACCTCGATGAGGCACATGCGACAGTTGGCCGCGATCGGCAGCTTGCCGTGATAGCAAAAGCGCGGGATGTAAATGCCGGCGGCGTCGGTCGCCTGGATGATCATCTCGCCTTTCTTGGCCGTGATCGGCTTGCCGTTCACCTCGATGGTGACGGTGTCGGCGGCGCGCACCACATCTTCCGGTTTCGCGCTCATCCCCTACCCCGCGTTTCCGGCAGACAAGTGCCGTGGTCGATGTGGTATTGGAACTCGTCGCGGAAATGTTGCACGAAACTACGCACCGGCCACGCCGCCGCCTCGCCGAAGGCGCAGATAGTGCGGCCTTCGATCTTAGAGGCGATGTCGTCGAGCAGATCCAAATCCTGCGGGCGGCCTTGGCCGTTTTCGATGCGATCGATGGTGCGCGCCATCCAGCCGGTGCCTTCGCGGCACGGCGTGCACTGGCCGCACGACTCTTCGTAATAGAAATGGGAAATCCGCCGCAGCGCGCGCACCAGGCACGTGGTCTCGTCCATGACGATGACGGCGCCGGAGCCGAGCATGGAGCCGGCCTTGGCGATGGCGTCGTAGTCCATCGTCAGCTCCATCATCACCCGCGCCGGCAGCACCTTGGCCGATGAGCCACCGGGGATAACGGCTTTGAGCCGGTGGCCGTTGCGCACCC
>JBKHXU010000105.1:0-11500 GCA_046565865.1 Gammaproteobacteria bacterium
TTTAAGTAAGTAAGCCAACCCCCCGGGCATTTTTGAAGGCCGGCTCGTCCGGCCTTTTTATTTTGCGAGGTGTCGTGTCGTATTGTTCGAACGGGACGAGAAGCGTACGCGGCTCGGTTACTAGTTATTTACCGTAGTGATACCGGCACGCCGCGATAAGAATTTTCCCTTGTGCCACTTTGTACACCAGCCGGTGTTCCTCCGTAATGCGGCGCGACCAATAACCGGCCCACTCGTGTTTCAGCGGTTCGGGTTTACCGATGCCGCGAAACGGAACTTTTCCGATTCCCTCGATGAGGGGATTAACGCGCTTGTGAATGCAAGGATCTTCACTTGATGATTCGCCGAAAAGGGGTGCTACCCTTTTCCCGCAGACAGAACCCCTGATAGCCTTCCGGTGCCTCGCCTCGCCCGCACCGTGTGCGTGCACGTCCCTCAACCCAACGCGGTAACCGCCGCGAGAATGTATTCCGCACCGACGACGACCACAAAACTTATATCCGTTGGTTGAAGGATACGCCGACGAGTACCGGGTCGATTGCCTGATGACAAACCACGTTCGTTTGGTGGTCGTCCCGACCACCGACAAGGGCCTGAACCAGATGCTCAAACCCGCGCACATGCGCTATGCGCAGCGGCTCAACCGATCGCGCGGCTGGAAGGGTTAGGGTAGCGTCTCCTTCTCCTTTTCGTTCTTCCCTGTTGCGGCGCTTATCCTGATGCGTCGCTTGTTCCCCATAGGTGGGGGTCGCAGCTGTCTAGGCGCGCGAATCGTCAGTGGTGCGGTATCGGACGCAAAGCACGATCCGTGCACATTCCACATGCCGTTCGCTGTTTCCAAATCTACCGCTCATCGGCACCGGCCTGCAGCGGATAGACAACATTTAGAAGCTGGCTAAATTGAAGCATTGCTGTCCCCGTTTCGTATGGGTCGTCAGCAGGGACAGGGACTAAAAATTTCAGCACACGGAGGTAATCCACGATGTCTGCGCTTCACTTTCATGCCCGGCTCGCCGGCGCGCTTTGCGGACTGCTCGTCGCACAAGCGGCGTTGGCCGAAGCTAACACCCCATCCACGGGACAACGCACCAAGGTCGCGTACGCGCCGCAGGAACGCGTCATCGGCGAGACGCCGACGACCGAGGCTGGCAAGGCGTTGGTCCCGAAGAGCACCGACCTCATCTTCAGCGCACCGCCGCGCGGCGCGTATGCGGAAGAGGTGGCGATCTACCAGCCCATTGTCGAGTATCTTTCGCGCGTGACCGGCCAGAAGTTTCGTTATCAGTATTCGGACAACTGGCTGACTTACAGCAAGGACATGACCAGCGGTGCATACGACCTCGTATTCGACGGACCGGCGTTCAACGGCTGGCGCATGACGCGGATGCAGCACACCCCGCTCATCAAACTGCCGGAGGAGTTCGTGTTCGTGGTCGTGACGCGCAAGGACAACACGCAGGTGACCGAGCTCAAGCAGCTCGCCGGCCGCAAGATCTGCGCGCATGCGCCGCCAAACCTGGGCACGCTGACCATGCTGTCGCAGTTTGACAACCCGGCGCGCCAGCCGTCGATACTTGAAACCAAGGGTTGGGACGCGGCCTACCGCGCCGTGGCCGAGGGTAAGTGCGCCGGCACCGTGCTGCCGCAACAGAGCTTGGTGAAGAACGACAAGGACAAGAACCAGATGCGCGTGATCTACAAGCATCGCCCGATGCCGAACCAGGCGTTCTCCGCCGGCCCGCGCATCTCGCCGGCGATGCAGCAGAAGATCAAAGCCGCGCTGATGTCCGAAGAGGGCCGTGCCGTGACCGCGAAACTGCGTGCGCTGTATGCCGGCAAGGACTTCGTGGCGGCCACACCGGAGGAGTACGCGGGCCTGGGCCAGCTGCTTAAGGACTCACTGTACTATTACTAACGCGTTCCATAAGTAGACATCATCACCTCCCCTGCTCCGCCGGGCCCGTGCCCGGCGGTTTTTTTTTGAAATGCACCTCGCGATCACGCGCGCCGTACCAGGCGCGGCAAATCGCCGGAAAGACCGCACGCGCGGCGCATAAAAAGGTTCTTCGCGAACGGCGTGCGATTCGTCAACCGTAGGCCGATGTTGCGCGCCTCGCGCACCAACGGCCAATCGTTTCCAAACAAATATTTGAACCCGCCGGTGACGGCGAGCATGGTCCAGTTATCGCCCTTGCGCCAGCGTTCGTAGCGGCGCAGGACATGCTTGGCGCCGATGTCTTTGCCGGCGGCGTGCGCATCGAGCACGACCTCGGCCAGCGCGGCGGCGTCGAGCAGGCCGAGGTTCACCCCTTGGCCCGCGAGCGGGTGCACCGTGTGCGCGGCATCGCCGATCAAAGCCACGGCCGGCGCGACATAATCGACGGCATGCGTCAATGCGAGCGGGAACGCGGCGCGTGCGCTCGCGAGCGTGAGCGCACCGAGGCGATCGCCGAACGCCTGCGCGAGCTCGGCGGTGAAGCCATCGTCCGCGAGCGCCATCAGTGCTTCGGCGCGCGCGGTATCGGCGGACCAAACGATCGAGGTTTGCTGCGCATCGGCCAGCGGCAGGAATGCGAGTGGCCCGGCCGGCAGAAAGCGCTGGAACGCCGTATCCACGTGCGCGCGCTCGGTACGCACCGTGGCGACAATCGCGCGCTGCGCCAGATCGAACCGGCGCACGGCGAGTCCGGCATATTGACGCACCGCGGAAGCGGCGCCGTCGGCGCCGACCAAGAGACGCGCGCTCAAGCGGCGGCCGTCGCGCAACATAAGTTGCACGCCGTCTTTAATCTCGACCGCGGCAATCTCCGCCGGTGCCACACTGTGTACGTTGGTGTACTGCTGCACGCGCGCATGCAGCGCCGCGGTCATAACGCCGTTTTCGATGATATAGGCGAGCGCGAGCTCGCCGATGTCGGCGGCATCGAAGCGAATGTCGCCTTGATCCCACACCTCCATCGCCGCCACGCGCCCCATCGGCTGCGCCGCGATCGCGGGCCAGACGCCGAGCGCCTCGAACAGCGTGCGCGAGGCGGGTGTGATGGCGCTGACGCGCAGCCGGTCGGCGTCGCTCCTGCGCGAGGGATGCGATGTCTGCGGCGCCTCGCGATCGAGCACCGCTACCTTAAGACCGGTGCCGCCCAAGGCGCAGGCGAGCGTGCCGCCAACCAAGCCGTTGCCAACGATGGCGATGTCGTACTGGCTGATCATGGTTCGCCGCTACAACGGCTGGCCGCGCGCCAGGCGCGGCAGTTGTCCGGCGAGCCCACTCGTCATGCGAATGAAGCGTCGCTTGAGCGGCGGCAGCAGATCCACGGCGATGAGCCCGAGGTTGCGCGCGAGCGTGACCGGCAGGTAGTCGTTGGAAAAGATGCGGATGAGCGAATGCGTAAAGCCGGCGATGGTGCGATTGTCGCGCGCGCGCCAGTCGGCATAGCGCTGCAACACATCGAGCGTGCCGATGTCCTGACCGGCACGCGTGGCATCAACGATGACTTGCGCTAAGGTGGCGACATCGCGCAAGCCTAAGTTGAACCCCTGACCCGCCACCGGATGCACCGTGTGCGCGGCGTTACCGATCAACGCCACGCGCTCGCGCACGTGCTCGGCGACGTGCGTCAACGCCAACGGGTGCAGCTGGCGGCGACCGACGCGCGTAAAGGTGCCCAGCCGATCGCCAAACTGCTCCTGCAACGTCGCGAGAAACGCACGATCGTCGAGCGCCAGCAGCGCCTCGGCGCGCGGCCGCGGCAGACTCCAAACCACGACATAGCGCTCGTTCGCCGGCAACAACGCCAATGGGCCATCCGGCGTGAAGCGCTCGAACGCCGTGCCCGCCCCCGGCTGCGACGGCGTCACCGCCGTGACGATCGCCACCTGGCCGTAGTCCACACGTTGTGCCGCGAGTCCCAGCATCGTGCGGATCGGCGACTCGGCGCCGTCGGCGGCGATGACGAGCCGCGCGCGCAATGCCTGGCCGCCCGTGGCGGTCGACAACGTCACGCGCGCGCCATCGGCAGCGATGTCGATGCGCTCCGCGGTCGCCGGCGCATACACCGTGATCGTCTGCACGCCGTTGATGGCGCCATACGAGGCCGCCGCCACGGCGCGATTGGCGACGACATACCCCAGCGCGGGCAGCCCGGCGTCGGCGGCGTTGAGGCGCGTGCAGCCAAAGCGACCGCGGTCGGAGATGTGAATCTGCTGGATCGCCGCCGCTTGCGGCGCGAGCGCCGACCACACGCCCAAGGACTCGAAGATGCGGCGCGAACCGTCGGCGAGCGCGACGGTGCGGTCGTCATACGTGGGCGGGCTGGCGGCAGGAGGCGGGGCGGCGTCAACTAACGCGATACGCAACTCCGTATCGCGCAACGCACAGGCCATGGCGGCACCGACCATACCGCCGCCGACGATGACCACATCGAACTCGGCTTGCATGCGGGGTCTCGCGGCGGCCCAGTCAGCTGTCATGTCGAGCGAAGCGAGAAATCCCCCAACCACAGACTGGCGTCATGAGATTACTCGCTTCGCTCGAAATGACAGTGGAATCTAGCCGCGACTGCCGGCGACGCGATCGCGCGCACCCGCGGTGTCGCGCATCAGCGTCTCGATATCGGCGATGTGTTTCGGCGCATCGCGCGTCAGCACCTCGCAGCCGTCGCGCGTGACCAGCGCGTCGTCTTCGATGCGGATGCCGATGTTGGCAAACGCCGGCGGCACGTCCGGACCGGCGGCGAAGTACAAGCCGGGCTCCACCGTCAGCACCATGCCGGGCTCGAGTTCGCGCCAGGCGTCGGCGATCTTGTAGTCGCCGACGTCGTGCACGTCCATGCCGAGCCAGTGGCCGGTGCGATGCATGTAAAAGCGCTTGTAACCGCCCTGTTCGATCAACCCGTCGACATCGCCCTTGAGCAGCCCCAGATCGACCAGCCCCTGGGTCAACACGCGCACCGCCGCGTCGTGCGGGGCATTCCAATGTCTGCCCGGGCGTATCTGCCCCATCGCGGCGTCCTGCGCGGCGAGCACGAGCTCGTACACCGCGCGCTGCTCGCCGCTGAAGCGGCCGTTGACCGGAAACGTGCGCGTGATGTCGGCGGCGTAGCCGTCGTATTCGGCGCCGGCGTCGATGAGCAACAGATCGCCGTCGCGCAGCGCCGCGTTGTTTTCGGTGTAATGCAGGATGCAGCCGTTGGCGCCGCCGCCGACGATGGGCGGATACGCGGGGAACTGCGCCCCGCCCTTGCGGAACTCGTACAACAGCTCGGCCTCGATCTCGTATTCGTACATGCCGGGGCGGCACATCTGCATCGCGCGCCGATGCGCGGCCGACGAAATCTTCGCCGCGCGTTTCATGAGCTTGATCTCTTCCGGCCCCTTGATGAGCCGCATCTCGTGCAGGATATGATTGAGATCGACGAACTCCACCGGCGCATGCACGCCGGTGCGGCTCTTGCCGCGCACCTCGTTCACCCAACCCATGAGCCGGCTGTCGAAGTCGGCGTAGCGGCCGATGGAGTAGAACACCTTCTCGCGGTTCTCGAGCAGGCCGGGCAGGATTTCGTCGATGTCCTCGATCGGGAACGCGTCGTCGGCGCCATACGTATCGCGCGCGCCCTCGATGCCGGCGCGCCGACCCTCCCAGGTTTCCTTTTCCGGATTGCGCTCGCGGCAGAATAGTATGTATTCGCCGTGCATCCGGCCCGGCACCAATACCGCAACCGCCTCCGGCTCCGGGAACTGGGTGAGATAGTAGAAGTCGCTGTCGGGGCGGAACGGAAAAGCCACGTCCCCGTTGCGGGGACGAATCGGTGCGGTCGGTATGATGGCGACACCGCCCTCCATATGCTGCATGAGCTCGGCGCGCCGGGCTCGGGAAATCTTCGGATCCATCGTTCCATTATGCCCCAAAAGCCGCGGGCGGGTGAGCTACGGATGCTCGGGACGGCGGCGGCGACGCTATAATCACCGGGTTCGCGTTCACGGCCTGCGCGTGTCCGATACGGGCCGCCCGACTTGGGGATAAAGCATGATAACGAAACACCCTTACAACCTGGAGCATCGCGTCATGGATGAATTTCGTCGCATCGGCAAACCGGTGATGCAACTCGTCACGTTCGCGCTGTTGGTCTTGAGCATGCATATGCCGGCCGCGCAGGCGGCGTTGATCGGCACCGACACCGTGGTGCGCGCCGAGCAGGCGCAGCAGGATCGGGCGCGGCTGGAGAACCTACTCGATCGCGAAGACGTGAAGCAGCGGTTGTTGGCGCAGGGCGTAGCCGCCGCCGACGTCAAGGCGCGTGTCGATGCGCTGAGCGACAGCGAAGTGCAAACGCTGGCGCAGCGCATCGATCAATTGCCCGCGGGCGGAGATGGCTTGGGGCTGATCGTATTTGTCTTCGTATTGCTGCTCATCACCGACATCCTCGGTTTCACCGACGTGTTTCCGTTCGTGAAGAAACCGGTGCGGCGGTAAGACGTAGGCACGTTATGCCTGCTATCCCCGGCCGGACGTTGGCCGGCACGAACGCACGTTGCGCCGCTCTCGCGCATCCATGCGCCCGCGGCATTCGTACGTTCCCTGTACAGCAAGTGTGTTCGTGAATACGCCGGCTCACCCCGCCCGGCAACCGGGCGGGGTTTTTATTGCCCTACTGTTGCTCGGTGGCTGTGCCACGCTCGACGCCGATCGCCTCGCGGAGCGTACGCGCGATCTCCCGCGCGCCGTCGAACAGCGCGAGGTACCGTTCTATCCGCAGACGGCGTTCCAATGCGGGCCGGCCGCGCTCGCAACGACGCTAAGCTGGTCCGGTGTCAGCATCGCGCCGGAGACGCTGACCTCGCAGGTGTATCTGCCGGCGCGCGAAGGCAGCTTGCAGGCCGAGCTGTTGGGCGCGACGCGCCGCAACGGCCGCGTGCCCTACGTGCTGGAACCGCGACTCGATGCGCTGCTGCGCGAGCTGGCCGCGGGGCGGCCGGTGATCGTGCTGCAGAATCTCGCGTTCGCCTGGTATCCCAAGTGGCATTACGCGGTCGCGGTCGGTTACGACCTCGACCGCGATGAGATCGTGTTGCGTTCCGGCGTCACGCAACGGCATACGCTCGCGCTCACCACGTTCGAGCGCACGTGGCGCCGTGGCGATCGCTGGGCGTTGGTGACGCTGGTTCCCGGCGAGCTCCCGGCAACGGTCAAAGAGCTTCCCTATTTAGAGAGCGTGGTCGCGTTCGAGCGCCTCGGTGACCATGCGGCCAGTCAACGTGCGTATCGCGCCGCGACCGAGCGCTGGCCGGCCAGCGTCGGCGCCTGGCTCGGTTTGGGGAACAGTCTTTATGCCACGGGGAACGTTGCGCAAGCGGCGACGGCGTTTCGCGAACTGACGGCGCGCCGACCCGAAGCGGCGGTCGGGTACAACAACCTGGCACTCGCGCTCGCGGACCTGGGACAGCTTGACGAAGCCGAGGCGATGGCACAGCGCGCGGTCGAACTCGGCGGACCGTGGCGCGCGGAGTCCGAACGCACGCTCGCAGAGATTCGCCGGCGGCGCTAAGAGATTTCAGTGCTTGAGCCGGTGCAGCTCTTCGTACACGAGCTGCACGCCGATGCGCAGGTACTCGACGATCTCGGCGTACTCGCGTTCCTGAGTCTCTTCCGCCTCGTCGTCGTCGAGTTGCGCCTCGGCGATCTCGTGCGCGTCGCGCATGAACTCACCGGCCTCGCCCGGCAGCTTGGCGGCGTCGATACCCGCGGCCTCCATCGCCAGCACGAAGCCGCGGCACCAATCGCCCAGCGCCTCGACCTGTTCGGCGAGCGTCGTCACCGGCAGCATCGGCACGAATTCGAACTCCACGCCCAAGAGCTGCTGCGCGGTTTGCTCGTACAACGATCCGAGCTGCGAGCGCAATGTTGGCGATATCCCCGCCGGATCGCCGCCCAACAGCAGCCGCTGCCATTCCGGCGGCCGCGGCGCGCACAGCGCAGCGGTGATAATGCCGTGCGCCTCGGCGGCGCTGGTGGTGATCCCGGCGCCGTGCAGGGACTCGGCGAGGTTCTCGTAATCCGGCACGCCGGCGAAATCACTGCTCATTGGGACCGCCTATCGGATTCAACATGACGAGTGCGTGGGCGCGTGGTGGTGGGAAGTGCCGGCGCACGCGAGTCGGGCAGTGTATCACCCGCGTTGCGCGCCACTCCAGCGTTGACCGATCGGGTAGCGCACCCTATATTCATAAAAAGCCATTTGCCGACCATGGCCGCCGACCCCGACGATCTTAAAGCGCTCGAACACCGCATCGATGAACTGATCGAGGCGTGTCAACGCTTGAAGAGCGAGAATCAAGAGCTGCGCATGGAGCAGGATCAGCTAAACGTGGAACACGCCAAGTTGGTCGAGAAAACCCGCATCGCGCGCGAACGAATTGAAACGATGATCGGCCGGCTGAAGGCGCTGGAGCGAAGCGGGCCCGGTTGATGCGAAAAACCTCGGTGTTTTTGTCTACGGAGAGCGCATGAAAGAAAGCGGCGACGGCGTATCCATCAGCATTCTCGGCAAGGAATTCATGATCGCCTGTCCGCCGCACGAGCGCGAGGCCTTACTCGCCGCGGCGAATTACCTTGATAAAAAAATGCGCGAGATTCAAGCGAGCGGCAAGGTACTCGGCACCGAGCGCACCGCGATTGTCGCCGCGCTCAACATCGCCAACGAACTGCTCGATCTAAAAGCGCACGGCGGCCTATCAAGCGACGTGGCACAAAAGCTGCGTTTCTTGCAAAACAAAATCGACGCCGCATTGCGCTGGGATGTACATCCGAGCCAATAGGTATATCATTCGAGTGCGCCCCCTGCGGTGTTCGTGTTGTGCCGCAACCCTTCGAACCTAATATCTTCTAATGGGAGCCGAGCCGTGGATGCCGTTGTGCAAGTCTGCACCGGGATGTAAATCTCGGGAGCAGAAAGCCTGAAGCGTCCCCCAGGCGCCCACTTGGACCTCACGGTTCAAGGTGTCTGGTGCGATACGGCATACGCGGAGGGCGCCTTTACTTTCTCCTCTCGTTCGCGTGATCCCCAACGATTCCAAACTTGAACTGCGTGCAACGTTGCGCGCGCAGCGGCGCGCGCTGTCCGCGGCCGATCAAAAGCGCGCGGCCGCGGCGCTCGCAGCGCGCGTGGTTGCGACGCGCTGGTTTCGCGTCAGCCGCCGCATCGCCGCGTACATCGCCAACGACGGCGAGATCGATCCGCGCGAGGTGATCGAGCGCATCTGGCACACGCGCAAACACGCGTATCTGCCGGTGCTGTCGCCGCTGCGTCATGATCGACTGTGGTTCGCGCGCGTTGAGCCGGGCATGGAATATCAAGCCAATCGCTTCGGCATACCGGAGCCGATGGTAAAACGCAGCGCGCTCGTGCGCGCCGAGGAATTGGATCTGATCCTGCTACCGCTGGTGGCGTTCGATGCCACCGGCAACCGTGTTGGCATGGGCGGCGGGTTTTACGACAGGAGCCTGGCATTCCTGCGACATCGGCGCTACCTGCACAAGCCGCACGTCGTCGGGCTGGCGCACGACTTTCAGCGCGTGCAGCGCGTTACACCGGACAGTTGGGACGTCCCGCTCGCCGGCATCGTTACCGATGCCGCGAGCTACGTGCTTTAACGGCCCGCCGATGGGTACTGGGACACCACGCGAATCCGTACAATACCTGCCGGCATGAATTACTGGTTGATGAAATCCGAGCCGGACACGTTCTCGATCGACGACCTCAAGCGCCGGCCGCGCCGGACGGAACATTGGGACGGCGTGCGCAACTACCAGGCGCGCAACTTCATGCGCGCGATGCGCAAAGGCGATCGGGCGTTCTTTTACCACTCGAGTTGCGCCGTGCCCGGTGTGGCCGGCATCGTCGAGATCGTGCGCGAGGCGTATCCGGACGACAGCGCCTGGGATGCGCGCAGTCAGTATTACGATCCCAAGAGTCGTCCGGAGAAACCGTTGTGGTACATGGTCGACGTACGCTACGAGCGCGGGTTCGCGAAGGTAATCCCGCTCGCCGCGTTGCGCGCGAATCCGGCACTTAAAGAGATGCGGCTATTGCGTCGCGGCAACCGGCTCTCGATCATGCCGGTCACCGCGGCGGAGTGGCGCGCGATACTGAAAATGGAAAAGGAGCAGCACAAATGAAGAACACCAACACGCTCGTCGGCCTTTGCGTCGGCGTCGGACTCGCCTATTCCGCGGTCGCGGCCGACGGTGGCAGCGCGCCGAATCCCAAGCTGCGTATGACGACCAGCGCCGGCGTCATCGAGATCGAGCTCGACGCCAAGCGCGCGCCCGTCTCGACCGAAAACTTTCTCAAGTACGTCGATCAAGGCGCGTATGACGGCACCATTTTTCATCGCGTGATTCCTGGCTTCATGATCCAAGGCGGCGGCTTCACCCCCGGCATGAAGCAAAAACCGACCGGCACGCCGATCAAGAACGAAGCCGATAACGGATTGAAGAACACCGCCGGCACGATCGCCATGGCGCGCGCCAACGATCCTAATTCCGCGACGGCGCAGTTTTTCATCAACACCGTCGACAACACCTTCCTCAATCACCGCGACAAAACGCCGCAGGGCTGGGGCTACGCCGTGTTCGGCAAGGTCACGAGCGGCATGGACGTGGTCAAAAAAATCGAGGCGGTCGCGACCGGCAACCGCGGCATGCATCAGAACGTGCCGCGCGAGGATGTAGTGATCCAAAAGGTCGAGCGCATCAAAACCGGTAAGTAGGCCTGTCAGCCGCAAGGTCCTGGACGTCGTGCTCACTATTGCCGTGCGCAAGGTGTTCGTGACGGCGTTGGCTGAGCGCGAGCGACTTGCCGCGGGCGCTCGGCTTCACTATCCTGCTGGACGCGCTGGTTTGTCAGCGCCCCGCCCGCGGGAAGGGCCGCGCCCAACAAACACCTGGTCGGTTCTAGTCGATTTCCTTGCATCCTGTGGCGGGCGCGGGACAACAAGGAGATCTTCGTGCTCGTCCACCTCGCGGCGCTTCAACGGCAGTTCCATTCATCGCAATTCGAGTTCCCCGCAGCCGATCCGCGCCGGCTCGCACCGCTCTCGCTCGAACAACAAAAGAAACGCGCCAAAGAATTGCTGCGCGCCGCGCGAGCGCGCATGCCGGCGGCGATGGCGCGCTTGGGGAACGTTGAATCCGAACCGCGGCTGAGCGACGCCCAACGCGCGATCGCAACCGAGCTCGGTTTCGCGAAATGGACGGATCTCAAGGCCCACATCGAGCAAGCACAGATCGCGCGCGCCGCCATCCGCGCGGGGCGCCCGACCGCGTTGGACGCCAGACAGCGCACGCTTCATATCCGCTGCGGCAGCGACATCGGTCACGCCCTGGCGGTTGCCGGATTTGTCGGTGATTTGTTGGTATTCGCCGACCCCTACGTGCAGGGACCGGTGCCACGAACCGATACGCTTGAAGAGTTCTTGCGCATACGCGCGCAGTTTCTGACAC
>JBKHXU010000106.1:0-33935 GCA_046565865.1 Gammaproteobacteria bacterium
ACACGCCTTAAAATCGACCGCCGCGAACGTCGGTGCACGCAAGCTGATGGCGGCCTGCCAGAGGGCGGGAACATTAGCGTTCACCGATTTTCTGAGTGAGCGAGACGGCCAGGCCGAGCGGCTGCGCCGGAATTTCGAGGAGTCCATTTTCACGCTGTTTCGATTGAACAATTACCAACATGGGCGCGAAACAAGTAGCTAAGCGCTCGACACGTCTTATGTAGCTGTTTGCTTTTAATTCGCGGTCAAATGAATCGCAGTGTACTTCCCGATTGTTAAGAGCAGTTGCGCTTCGCGAACCCACGTAATGCATCATGGAGGAAAGTCATGACAGCAGCACACGCACTTCCCTTTGAACTGACTTACAACAACCTGTCGATATTTCGGGACGCGGATGGTGCGGCCCTTTATTTCGGTATGAATGTCGTTCCAAGGCCCTGTTATACCTGGAACTTGGTGCGCGATATTATCAACTTCCAGAACACGCTGATAAATCCGGTTCACAACAAGGAACAACCGTTGTGCGTCGTTTGGGCTTCAATGACCCCCGGCGTATTTAGCCTCGGCGGCGACCTAACATTGTTTCAGTCTCTTATTGAATCGCAAGATCGTAAGACACTGGGTCGCTATGCTGTCGATTGCGTAACCGGCCTGTTCAACCACATGAGTTTGCCGAACGTCGTCACCGTCTCCCTGCTAGAGGGTGATGCGCTCGGCGCCGGTCTGGAAACCGCGCTATCGAGCGACGTCGTTATCGCCGAGAAGGGCATCCGCTGCGGATTTCCCGAGGTGCTGTTCAATCTCGTTCCGGGCCATGGGGCGTTCTATCTGTTGGCACGGCGCATAGGTGTCAAGGCGGCGGAGCGGATGATTCGCGACGGCAACGTGCTGACCTCCGAGCAGTTACACGAACTCGGGCTGGTCGATATTCTGGTCGACAAGGGCTACGGTCGTCGTGCGGTTCGCCAGTTAATCGAAGAAAACCGTAAGACATGGAATGCGTTTCGCGCGCTACAACATATCAAGCGTCACTGCACGCCGATAACGCAGGAGGCTTTGCTGGCGTCCGCCAACATCTGGGTAGATGCCGCCATGCAGCTGAGCGAGCGCGACCTAAGAATGATGGCGCGTTTAGCAAACCGCCAGGAAAAGCGGGTTGGTTCAGCTTCCCTCTCAAAGGAAGCGCAGTTGGGCTTTGAACCAGCGGCAGCCGCTGCGTTTGCATAGAGGACGGGGACACGGCTGCGTCGGACATCGTTCCTGGCAAGTCGAGCGCTGGGAGCATACGATTTTCCGACGCAGCTTTGCCCTATAAGGTGTTTTACGAAGAACCAGCACGAGACACCTCGGTTGAACTCCGAGCTAGCTTCGCAAGGTGAATAACTTGCGCTACTTAACATCGTTCTTTAGGCGGTTGAAAAGTGTCTATCTGCAAGGACGACGCCAGAGCGGCGACGAGTTCGAGCAGGCGGCCTTCCGCATACTCATTGTTTTGATTTTTAGTTCCTACTTGGTCATTGATGGGGTATGGACCGATGGGTCACTGAGCAGCCACCGGTCTGCGCTGATTCTTTCTGGATCCTACCTGCTTTCTTCGTTAGCGCTAATTGTGGCGATCCTTCGATCGCCAACGCGGTCCCCCGTTCGCCATACCATAGCAATGACGACGGATGTTAGTGTTACTACCGGTTGTATGTACCTTGCCGGGTCATCGGGTTCTGCGCTTTACATCATTTATCTGTGGATATCCATAGGCAACGGCTTTCGGTATGGCTTACCGTATCTCTTCTTGTGCACTGTTTTAAACGTTATCGGCTTCACTATTCTGTTTTACGTGAGCGACTATTGGCATCAAAATGTATCGCTTAGTGTTGGCCTCCTGATTGGCCTCATAATCCTACCGCTTTTTTCGTCGGTCCTTGTTCGTCGTCTCAGTCAAGCCGTGCGCCGAGCGGAAGAAGCGAATCAGGCCAAGAGTCAATTCGTGGCCAATATCAGTCACGAATTGCGCACGCCGCTTAACGGCGTGGTAGGCATGAGCCACCTGCTCATGAATACGAATCTGTCGTCGGTACAAAAAGAATACATCCGCACGATCCTTTCCTCTTCCAGTACGCTGCTTTCGCTCATCGACAACATTCTCGATATCTCCAAGATCGAGGCCGGCAAGATTGAACTGGAATCAAAGGATTTTGATCTCTACATGCTGCTGCGCGACGTCCATTCGATGTTTGTGCCCCAGGCGCGAAATCGCGGCGTTCGCTTAATGCTGCATGTCGACCCGGCCACGCCGCCGCGGCTGCACGGAGACGCCGATCATATTCGCCAGATTCTGGTCAATCTCATCGGTAACGCCGTCAAGTTTACAGAGCAAGGCTATATCGATATCCGTATGTCCCCGGTCACAGCTGACACGATACCCCTTCGCCTGCGATTCGAAGTGCGCGATACCGGCATCGGCATACCGGCGAATGCGCTCGGCACGATCTTCGAAATGTTCACCCAGGCCGATGCGTCCACCACGCGGCGCTTCGGCGGCAGCGGCCTCGGCACCACCATCGCCAAGCAATTGGTGGAGGCCATGGGCGGCTCCATTGATGTCCGCTCTACCGAGGGAAAGGGAACCACGTTTTGGTTCGAATTGCCCTACAAACCGCCGATGACGCCGGCGATTGGCGCGCGGGAACACGTACGGCTCCTTATAGTCGGGACAAGCGACAATCGAGCGTTGCCGCTGGCCCTGCCGCAGACAATCAGCCTCGAAACGACCACGGTTGGCACTTCCGCGCAGGCGTTTGCCGCGATGGTAAATGCGGCCAACAGCGAGTCGCCGTTTCATGCCGTGTTGGTCCAGCATGAGACCGCGGATCTGGACCCCATCGATTTCATTTCCGTCGTCGCGAAAGACGCGCAGCTAGCGCATGTGACGCCCATTTTGTTCCGCCGTCCCAACGACGCGCGCGCGGTCGAGAGCTATGAGACGGCGGGGTACGCGTTCGTCGTCGATCACAAGACCAGTGCGGCGACGTTGCACAATGTGTTCCATTTCGCGGCGGCGCACCGTGTCGCCGACAACACCAAGCAGCACTGGAGCCGCTCGACGGACGAGCCGCTGCGTATCCTGGTGGCGGAAGACAATCCGACCAACCAGCTCGTTATCCGCAGCGTGCTCGAAACGGCGGGACACCGGCCGACATTGGTGAACGATGGCGAAGAGGCACTGGATGCGCTGGAGACAGGCGAATATGACCTGGTGATCCTGGACATGCACATGCCGAAGACCAGCGGACTCGACGTGCTGAAGTTCGCCAAATGGACCTTGCCCGCGAATCGCATGATTCCGTTCGTGATCCTCACGGCCAATGCGACCAAAGAGGCGCTCGAAGAGTGCCGTGCGGCCGGCGCGAGCGCGTTCATCACCAAGCCGGTCGAACCGCGGCGCCTGCTGGATGAGATCGCAGCGTTGGCAAACCAACGAAAATACCCTGGGCTGGAGGCGGCCCCGAGCGAAACGGCCAGCCTTGACCCGGCCGCCGACGAGGCGAACGTCGATCTCATCGATACCAATCGTTTGCGCGATCTCAATGCGCATGGCAGCGATTTGGTCTCGAAGGCGTTAAAGGCGTTCGAAAACGATGCGGATATGCTAATCCAGAAAATTCACGCCGCGCTGAAAGAAGGGCGTGGCGCGGATTACCGGACATCGGTCCATGCCTTCAAGGGATGTTGCGCCACCGTGGGCGCGCGACGGCTGGCCAAGTTATGCCAGTGGCTGGAAGCGTTGGATGACGCCCAACTGCAACTGCAGCAAACGCGGCTGCTGGGCGATCTTACTCGCACCTATCTCGCCACGCGCAGCGCGTTCTCCGTTTACCTTTCCAACCAAAACCGGATCTCGGCGCTATCGCCGCTGCGATTTCGCCGCTGACCGGTGCGGTCTCGGCGTAGCGGCGGCTCGGGGGCGCGCAGCATCACGGTTTCGCGAGCGCCTGAATAATCGGGCACTGTCCCTTCGGTGCGGCCTTGCACGTGCGTATGAGCTGCTCCAGCGCGCGCTGCATGGCGCGCAAATCTTGAATGCGGGTCGCGATGTCGTTGCGTTTGCGTTCGGCGAGCGCGCGCGTTTGCCCGCACTCGCCGGCGCTGAGGCGGAGCAGCTCGCCGATTTCGCGCAGGGTAAAACCGAGTTCTTGCGCTCGTCTGATGAAGCGCAGGCGCGCGAGGGTTGCCGGCGGATAACGCCGTGTGCCGTTTGGGGGTTTGGGCGGCAGCGGCAGCAGCCCGCGCCGATGATAGTAGCGGATGGTCTCGATGTGGACGCCGGCGCTATGCGCCAGCCGGCCGATCGTAAGGTTGGCCGGGGCGGGGGTATTATTCGCTGTGGCGAGGCGTGCCATAACGGTGATCCTATGCGGTTTGCCGGTCTCGAGGCCAGTCGTTCCACTGGCATGCGATATGCAACACAAACTGTTGAGAGGATTCAGGAGTCAACGACGATGGATGCAGGATGCCTTGTCACCCCGAACGACGCGTCGACCGCCGTGCCGGCCGCTGTCCCGCTGGATCTTTACTGTCAGCATGCCATCGCCGTGGCGCGCACGACGGTCGATGGTCTGGAAGCGATCGAATTCGAATTTGAGGCGCTCGCCGGCTAGCCGCTGGCGTTGGTACAGCCGCCGCAGCGCACGCGGCTGGCGGACCAAGCGCTCCAAAACGTGGCCACCGTTAGTACCGCTGCGCCGATATACGTCATCGGCGCATGATCGAATCCGATCTTCGCCACCAATAGTATCCCGGCGCCGACCGCAGCGACGACGAGCGGCAGGTAATTCCTTCGCCGCCGCGCCTGGCGTACCAGCACTATCCCGGTAAGCACGATTGCGGCGATCAGCAGTCCGCTCAAGTAGGGCGTGTAGTCGACGAAGCCGACCCCGAGCGCCGCCAGCGCGGCGCTATAAGCCGGCCAGCAGGCAGCGCAGGTGAGCTTAGGTAATAGCGAAACCCCGAACGCCGGCAGCGCCGCAAAACCGCCCCATGTGCGCACCGTTCCGTGCGCCGAACGCAGTGCCGTGCGGATCAGCTCCGCCGGCGGCATGCCGGTCGGGCGACCGGCCGCATCGCGATAAATGCGGCACGCCGGCGCGTCGGTCGGCGCGGCACCGGCGATATCAACGCCGTTGACGAGGATCGTGGGCGAACCGTAGGCGCGCGCATGCGCTGGACTGGCGGGTGCGGTGCTGTCCCACTCGCGCCAGTGCGGTGCCCTCCCAGTCTCGACCAGCGCCTGGCGTAGCGCCGCGCGCGCGGCCTCGATATTGGGGCAGTCGGGCTGATAGATGAACTCGATCGTATCGCGCATATGTCTACCCTAACGCCGTACCTATGTACGGAGTCAAGCCCGGATGCAATCGGGCTTGACGTCTCGCGGACGATGCCGGTATATGCCGACCATGAGCCCCGATTTTGAGCAGTGGCTGTTGGCGCACGAGCCGACCGTGCGACTGACGGCATTCCTCGCGGTGCTCGGCGTCATGGCGCTATGGGAGCTGACCGCCCCGCGGCGTGCGCTCAGCGTCGGCCGGCGGCGCTGGGTGGCCAATTTCGGTGTCGTCGCGCTCAACACCGTGCTGGTTCGTCTACTATTTCCGGCCGCCGCCGTCGGCGTGGCGGCGTTCGCGGCCAAACACGGATGGGGTTTTTTCAACTATGTTGCGCTGCCGGCGTGGATCGCCGTGATCGTGTCGATCTTGCTGCTCGATCTCGCCATCTATTTGCAGCACGTGATGGTGCACGCGGTCCCGGCGCTGTGGCGGGTGCACCGCATGCATCATGCCGATCTCGATTTTGACGTGACGACCGGCGGGCGTTTTCATCCAATCGAGATCGTCTTGTCGCTGATGCTCAAGTTCGTGGTGATCGTCGCCATCGGCGCGCCGGTATTGGCGGTCGTTGTCTTCGAGGTCTTGTTGAACGCCACCTCGATGTTCAATCACAGCAATGTGCGCATGGCGCGCGGTTTGGACCGGGTAGTTCGCTGGTTTGTGGTGACGCCGGATATGCATCGCGTGCATCACTCGATCGAAGTCGATGAGACCAACAGCAACTTCGGTTTCAATCTCCCGTGGTGGGATCGGCTGTTCGGCACCTACGCTGACCAGCCGCGCGCCGGACACGAGCGCATGACGATCGGCATCGATACGTTTCGCGATCCGAAACAGTGCGCGACCTTGACCGGCATTCTTGCCATCCCGTTCGTGGCGCCGGCGCAGGACTACGCGATCAATCGTCGATGGAAACGGCGCGGAAAATGAGGGGACTAGAGGCTGGTCTTGACCAACGTCGCGTTGGTTTTACGCGCGGCGCGTTCGCTTTGCAGCAACCAGTCGCGGATGCGCACCGAATCGCCGTACTTGCTGTGCTTGCCCCACGAGTTCAGTAACACAATCGTAAGCGGTCGGTCACCGACATTGGCGCGCATCACCAGGCAATTGCCCGCGTCCGCGGTGTAGCCGGTTTTGCTGAGCGCGATGTCCCAGCGGTCGCCGCGCACAAAGCGATTGGTGTTGACGAACGTCAGCCGCCGCCCCGAGTGCGGATCGGTGAGATCGAAGCGCTCATGGGTCGAAAGCTGCGCGATCAGCGGATGCGCGTCGAGCGCCGTCACCAGCTTCACGAGATCGCGCGCGGTCGAGATGTTGCCGCTGTCGAGACCGGCGGCGTCGGCGAAACGCGACCGCGTCATACCGAGGCGTTGCGCTGTCTGGTTCATAGCCCGTATGAAGGCCGAGGTGCCGCCGGGATAGGTGCGCGCGAGCGCGGCGGCGGCGCGGTTGTCCGACGCGGCCAACGCCGCGAGCAGCAGGTCCTGGCGCGTAAGCGTGGTTTTGAACGGCAGTCGCGAACGCGAACCGCGCAACCGATCGCGGTCCTCGTGGGTCACCGTGATCTCTTCCGCCAGCGGCAATTTCGCCTCGAGCACGACCAGCGCCGTCATGAGTTTGGTCAGCGACGCGATCGGACGCGGTGTATCGCTATTGCGTTCGTACAGCGGAACGCTGTCACTTTCATCGAATACCAGCGCCACGTCGGAACGTAAGCCGAGGCGCCTGGGATTGGCGTGTTCCAGCAATTCGCTGGCGCGGATCAGCGGACGGGCGGGTAACGCCGTGGGCGGAGAGACGATGGCGACCGGGGTTGTCGCGGGTGCGGTGCCGTGCGCCAGAAACGCCGACAGACCGGCCACGCCGGCGACGACGCCCCATAACACACCAAGTTCTTTGAGCTGCATTTAGAAATTATCGTTGTGCGGCCACGCAAGAATCATAGCGCATGTATCGGATTTTGCGCGCCAACCGCCTTTACGCATGACGGGATAAAGCCGCCGTCGGGCGGCTCGGTGGGGGGTAAAAAAACGGCCGGCGCAGGGGCTGCGTCGGCCGGTTCGGTCGAGAGTTGCGCGGGCTACGAGCCCGCGCTTAAAGCGCTGCGTTAGCCGATAAAGGCCCGGTCCGAGCGGCGCGGCCGCTCGCCGGTACGCTTAGGCGACGAGCGCCGGGCGCCGGTGTCCTGGCGCTGGCCGCCGCTCGCTGAACGATTGCGGTCGCCCCGATAGCCGCCCGCGTCATCGCGCCGGTTGCCGCGATCTTCGCTATTGCCACGCCGGTGTTGCGGTTGTGCCCGGGACGCCGAGCGGTGCTGGCCGGAGCCGTTGCGCGGACGATCGTTCGGCCGCGACGCGGAGGCATGTTGCGACGGCTCGAAACCGGCGACGTTAGTGATGGGGATATCAAGCTTCACCAGCTTTTTAATCGCTGAGAACTGACTGCGCTCATCCATGCACACCAGCGATACCGCGGCGCCTTTCTGGCCGGCGCGGCCGGTACGGCCGATGCGGTGCACGTAATCTTCCGGGTTCATCGGCAGATCGAAGTTCACCACATGCGGCAGCTCGTCGATGTCGATGCCGCGCGCGGCGACGTCGGTCGCCACCAGCGCGCGTACCTTCATGCGTTTGAAGTCCGAAAGCGCGCGCATGCGCGCGTTTTGGCTCTTGTCGCCGTGAATCGCGGTCGACTCAATGCCGGACTTCGCGAGCTGTGTCGCTAACCGATCGGCACCGTGTTTGGTGCGGCAAAAGATCAACGCCTGCTGCCAATTCTGCGTATCGAACAGGTGCGCCAGCAGCTCGCGCTTGCGCGCATGGTCGACGTAGTATGCCGATTGCTCGACCGACTCTGCCGCGGCGTTGCGGCGCGCGACCTCGATGCTGGCGGGATTCTGCAAGAACCGCTGGGCCAGTGTGCGGATCGAATCCGAGAACGTGGCCGAAAACAGCAGTGTCTGCCGGTTCTTTGGCAATTGTTTAACGATGCGTTCGATCGCCGGCATGAAACCCATGTCGAGCATGCGATCGGCTTCGTCCAGTATCAGCGTCTCAACGCCCGACAGGTTTACGCTGCCGCGCTGCATGTGGTCCATCAAGCGGCCGGGGGTCGCGACCAGGATATCGACCGGTCCGCGCAACTCGCGGAACTGCGGATTGATGTTGACGCCGCCGTACACCTGTACGCAGCGAAGTTGTAGATGGCGACCATAGGTGCGCACGGCATCGGCAACTTGGGCGGCGAGCTCGCGCGTCGGCACCAGTACCAGCGCGCGCACGCGGCCTTTGGCGCTGCCGCTCGTGCTCAGGCGTTGCAGCAGCGGTAGCGTGAACGCGGCGGTCTTGCCGGTGCCGGTCTGGGCCGTGGCCATGAGGTCGCGGCTCTCCAGGATCGTCGGGATCGCTTGGGCTTGAATGGGGGTCGGCGCGGTGTAGCCCTGATCGGTCACAGCGCGCAGCAGTTCGGCCGAGAGGCCGAGATTCGAAAATGTCATTACGGTTCCTTTATAGGTAACGCCAAGGCATACCGGCACCGAGGCGCCAGTGTTAAAGGGATCAACGGGGGTGTGCCTTGGCAGGCAATCCGCGACCGGTTTGTGAATACCGGCCGGAAACAAGGAGCGAATCTTGCGGGTACTCTAGGGCGCTGAACCAAGCCGCCACGACAAACTGCGCGCACGTTAGCACAAGGCCGCGCTAGAACCTAGCACTTTGTGACCCTCGATGTGGGTCAGGCGTCGATCGCGACATGCCTTGTACTAGCCGCGCCAATCCTTCCGGCGGCGCCATGGCTTCGGCCAGGCGCGCCGGACGGCCGAGGCGATCGAGCACGTGTTCCGCCGCCAACAGCCCGGAACGCACGGCGCTTTCCATGGACGCGGGCAGGTGCGTGCCGGTCCAATCGCCGGCCAGAAACAAATTGGCGATCGGCGTGCGCGTCGCGGGGCGTTTCTGCTCGGTGCCGGGGAGGGCGCACGGTATCGCCATGTCGATGCGATGCACGCGCGCATGGCGTACTGTCGCCTGCGCCGCGGCCGGGGCAAATTCCGCAAGCTCGCCCACGGTGGCGGCGATGATGGCGTCGTCGCTCATGTGGTGCGCGCGGTGGCTGTAGATGATGTTGCTGGCAATGACCGACGGGCGTGCACGCCAGCCGCGGCGGATGTTGGATAGATCGTACGAGTCGTAGTTGGGGTTGGTCGGCGACCACGTGCGGGCCCAGCCTTGCTCGTCGGTGAGCTTGCGGTCGAACCAGATGTAGCTGCAGATATACGGGTTGGGCTCGAATGCCGGCAGGTCGCGCGCAAGCGGCGCGTCGCGCAGCGTATTCGGCAGCAGCGGCGCAAGATCCTGCGGTGCCACGGCAGCGATGACGTAACGCGCGTCGATATGATGGCCGTCGGCAAGGACCGCGCCCGCCATCGTATCCACGCGTGGCATGACGAACTCTGTCACCGGTGCGTGCAACCGAATCTCTCCGCCGTGCGACTCGATGACGCGGCGTGCGCCTGGGACGAAAAGGTCCGCGAGCGGCACGGCAGCGAACCCCATGTCGATGTCGCGATGGCTGATCATGAACTTATAAAACCGCATCAGCGCGCCCGCGGAACACTGCGTAAGCGGCAAGTTCAGGATCGCCATCGCCGTCAGCGCCCAATGCCATTCGATAAAGCGCGGCGACACACCCATCTGCTGCAAGTACGTTGCGGCGTCCAGCGCATCGAGCTGCAGCAATGCCGGCTCATCGAGCCGCAGCGCGGCCCAGAGCACGCGCCGATTGGACAGCATGTCGCGCACCGAGACACTCTCGGCATGCAGCAGGCTCGGCAGTGCGTGCAGCGGTGCGGGGAGCGGGTAGTTGCGGATGGTGGCGCGGCGCCCGTGTTCGACCACCGTCAGAAACTTATCGGTCTGCCACACGACGTCGCTGTCGGTGCCGAGGCGGCGAAGCAGCGCCAACATGTTGCGGTACTCGTTCAGCAGCACATGCGGGCCGACGTCGATCACGTCGCCGGTCGTTTCGTCGCGCCAGCTTCGCGCCCGTCCGCCGAGATGCGGCGTGCGTTCGACGAGCACCACCCGCACGCCGCGATCGCTAAGCGCGACCGCCGCGGCCAGCGCGGCGATGCCGCCGCCGACGATGAGCACATCCGTATGCATGCATTCATTATGCCGCGCGCGGACGTTATGCCGACCACGCGCATAGTCGGGGCGTTCGGTTGCCGCCGGTCGGCTGGTCGCCGCTGGCGCTCGCGCGCCGGAATTCTGGAGAAGCGCTGCTGTCTAGCCTAGACCCTTACGGAAGAGGAGTACGTGTTATGGCGTTATCGTTGTTCGACGAAAAAGGCACCCCGCTCGATCGCCAACGCATCACCTGGAAAGAGATGGTGCAAAAACCCATCAGCAAGCTCGACGACGACGCCTTCACCCGCGTGCGAGTGATCCTGATGAACGGCCAGGAAACCGAGGAGATGCGTTTCAGCCACGCGTGTGCGCGCATGAACGCCGAACTACAGCGGCCGCTGGCGGATGTACGCCGCATCGAACAGCACCAGCAGACGCTGGTTAACTGGTTGATCGGCGCCGATCACTCGCCGCTCGAAACCACCATCGGCTACGAGCAGGTTGCGATCGAGATCACGGCGGCCGTCGCCCAGCGCGAGCCGGACCCTTACTTGGCGCAGGTGTATCGCTTCGGCATGTTGGAAGACTTCGATCATTTGTATCGCTACTCCGCGTTGCTCGATCGGCTCGAAGGCAAGGACGCGAACAACATTCTGCAGTCCTACACCGACATCCTGGCCGGGCGGCCGACGGCGGTGGAACACCGCGCGCCACAGGACGATTTGCGCAAACCCTACGATCGTAAGAAGGCCGACGCGCTGAGTAAACTCCATGCGCTGACGATCATGGCCGGCGAGCACCAAACGCATGACTACTACGCCCATGTCGGACCGTTTTTCACCGATCCGGTGGCGCGCCAGTTGTATGCCGAAATCGGATCGATCGAGGAACAGCATGTCACGCAGTACGAATCGATCATCGATCCGACCGAGACCTGGTGCGAGAAGTGGCTGCTGCACGAGGCGAACGAAATCTACAACTACTACGGTTGCGTGCAACAGGAAACCAATCCGCGCCTGAAGGCCATTTGGGAACGCATGCTCGACTATGAGTTCGGGCACTTCCAAGTGGCGCTCGCGATGTTCAAGCAGTTCGAACAGCGCGATCCGGCCGAAATTCTGCCAAACCAGTTGCCCGACCCGATTCCGTTCGCGAGCCAGCGCGACTTCGTGCGCAAGATTTTGAAGCAAGAGGTCGACCTGCGCGCCAACGGGACCGAGATTGGCAAGCAGGACAGCCAAGCGAGCATCGCCTATCGCAACGCGGTCAACGCCGACGGCTCGCCGTCGGAAACGGTTGCCGTCGGGTACCAATGGGCGCCGGGCACGGAGTTGCGACGCAAAGTAGCGAACCTCTAAGGAGACACCATGGAACGCACCAGCACGGAAATGGGCAAGAACAAGACCGGTGTGCAGATGTCGCCGGTCGACATCAAAGAAATGATGAAGGCCGTCAAGACCAGCGGTAACGGCGGCAGCGGCGACGGTGCCGGCATCGCCGCGGTCCGCACCAGCTACATCGCGGATGCCGATCCGCTCGGTACCGTGCCGCCGCCCGGGACGGTGAAGGGCGCGGCCAAGACGGCGATGAAAAAACTCACCGGCAAGGCGCCGGAGGTGTTCATCGACAAGCTTGGCGAGCGGTTGGCGTTCGAGCGCAGCGGCGTGCGGCTGTACGAGGCGCTGCTGACCAAATGCCAGGCGACACCGGAGAAGCTGTCCGGCATGTCGACCGAACAGTTAATGCATTTTCGCGACGAAGAGGCGAAGCATTTCAAGCTCGTCGCCGACTGTCTGGAGCAGTTAGGCGCCGATCCCACGGCGCAAACGCCCGCGGCCGATGTGGCGGGGGTTACGTCAATGGGTGTCATGCAGGTGCTGGACGATCCGCGCACGACCGTCGCGCAATCGTTGCAGGCATTGCTGATCGCCGAGCTTGCCGACAACGCCGGTTGGGAGCTGTTGATCGAACTCGCCGAGGAGCTGGGACAGGACGACATGGTAACGAGCTTCGAGGAGGCGCTGGCCGAGGAGGTTGAGCACCTGGACCATGTGCGCAAGTGGGCGGCGCAGAGCGTGACAAACGAGTTGCGCTGAAGCTTCTCCTTGGTGCCCGCGCAAGCGGGCATCAAGCGTTTCGCGGTCTCTCGACGGGCGTGCCTGCTCTGCGTCGGCGTATCCAGTTCTCCAAGCTCACGTAGAAGGTGGGCGTGATGTAGAGCGTCAGTAGCTGCGAAAAGATCAAACCCCCGACGACGGCGATGCCGAGCGGCCGGCGCGATTCAGCGCCGGCGCCGTAGCCGAGCGCCAGCGGCAGCGTGGCGAAGATCGCCGCCATTGTCGTCATCATGATCGGACGAAACCGCACCAGGCACGCCTCGATCATCGCCTTCTCGGGCGAGAGGCGGCGTCGGCGCTGCGCGTCGAGCGCGAAGTCGACCATAATGATGCCGTTTTTCTTCACTAACCCCACCAACAGAATGATGCCGACGAAGCTGAAGATGTTCAGCTCCTGGTGAAACAGGATCAGCATCAGCAGTGCGCCCAATCCCGCGAGCGGCAGCGCCGTAAGAATCGTGACCGGATGCCCGAAGTGCTCGTACAAGATCGCCAGGATCATGTAGATCACGAGAATGGTGAGGCCGAGCAGCAGCGGCAGATCGACCGTCGACTGCTCGAAGCTCTGCGCCGCACCGGTGAACGAACCGCTGACGCCCGCGGGCAGCATCTCGCGCGCGATCGCTTGCACGTCAGCGGTCACATCACCGATCGAAACGCCCGGCGCCAGATTAAACGACAACGTTACCGCCGGCAGTTGCCCGAAGTGCGAGATCGCGAGCGGACCGACACCGGGCTGGATATCCGCCACCGCGCGTAACGGTACCAGTGCGCCGCTTGGGGCCTTGATGTTGAGCGTACCGAGTGCGTCGGGGCTCTGTTGATAGGCGGGATCGAGCTCGAGCAGCACGCGGTATTCGTCGGCCGCGCCGTAGATTGTCGTCACCTCGCGCCGGCTGAAGGCGTTGTTGAGCGTGCTCAAAATTTGCTGCGGCGTAAGCCCGAAACTCGCGGCCGCGTCGCGCCGGATGCGCACGTCGACCTGCGGATTGCGCAGCTCCAAATTCGTGTTGACGTCCTGCAATCCGCGCACGTCGCGCAGGCGCGCTTCGAGCCGCGAGGCGATGTCCTGCAACGCCGACAGCTCCGGGCCTTGCAGTACGTATTGGAACTCGCTGTTGGTGCGCAAGCCGCCGATGTTGATCGCCGGTGGGTTTTGCAAGAACACCTGCATGCCCTCGACCGCGCGCGTTTGCCGGCGCAAGTCTTGGATGACTTCGTCTGCGGTTTGATCGCGCTCCGAGCGCGGTTTCAACCGCACCACGAGTCGCCCGATGTTGCCGCCGCTGACACCGCCCAGGCCCTGGCCGGCACTCGACATCACACCCTCGACCGCCGGGTGTTTGCGCACGATCTCCGCCACCGCCTGCTGCCGCTGCACCAGCTCCTGAAATCCCGTGCCCTCAGGCGCGCGCGTATTGCCCGACAGCTGTCCCGTATCCTGCCGCGGCACGAATCCCTTCGGCACCACGGCATAGAGCAGCGCGGTGAGCAACAGCACGCCGCCGGCGATCGCCAGCATCAATCCGCGATGAGCCATGGCCCATTCCAGGCTGCGCCCGTAATAGTCGCGCGCGGCGTCGAACCAGCGCTCCGAGACGACGTAGAAGTTACCGTGCCGCTGCGCCGGGCGCAGATAGCGGCTGCACAGCATCGGTGTCAGCGTGAGCGAGACGATGCCCGACAGCAGCACGGCGACGCCGATCGTGACCGCGAACGCGTGGAACAGCCGGCCGAGGATGCCGCCCATGAACAGGATCGGAATAAACACGGCGGCGAGCGACAGCGTCATCGACACCACGGTGAAGCCAATCTCCCTCGTGCCGATGAGCGCCGCGCGCATGCGGTCCATGCCCTGTTCGATATGGCGGTTGATGTTCTCGATCACCACAATCGCATCGTCGACGACGAAGCCGACGGCGAGGGTGAGCGCCATGAGCGAAAGATTATCGAGGCCGTAGCCAAGCGCGTACATGACGAGAAACGTGCCGAGGATCGAGCTCGGCAGCACCAGCGCGGCGATCATGCTCGACGCCGCGTTGCGCAGGAAAAAAAAGATGACGCCGATCACGAGCACCACCGCGAGCAGCAGCGTGAACTGCACCTCATGCAGCGACGCCTTGATGAACTCGGCGCGGTCGTTGAGCACGCGCAAATCCGCACCGCCCGGCAGCAGCGCGCGCATCTCCGGCAACAGCGCGCGCACGCGTTCGACCACGGCGACGGTGTTCGCTCCCGGCTGGCGCTGGATCGCGAGCACGATCGCGGGCTCGCCGTTGAACCAGGTGATGGCCTTGTCGTTCTCGACGCTATCGACCGCGCGGCCGATATCGCGCAATCGCACCGGCGCGCCGTTCGCATACGCCACCACCATGCCGTTGAACGCCTCGGCGTTGTCGAGCTGGCCGTGGGCCTTGATGTTGTACGCCCGGTTCGGGCCTTGCAGCGTGCCGGTCGGTATATTGCTGTTGGCGTTCTCGATCGCGCCCGCCACCTGCTCGAACCCCAAATTGCGCGCCGCTAGCGCGTGCGGGTTGAGATAGATGCGTACCGCGTATTTCTGCGAACCGAACACGAGCACTTGCGCCACGCCCGGCACCGTGGACAGCCGCTGCGCGATGCGGGTTTCGGCATACTCGTTGAGTTCGGTCAGCGGCAGGTTGGTGGCGGTGAGCGCGAGATACAGGATGGCGAAGGCGGCCGGATTGACTTTACGCATCGTCGGCAGACTCGGCATGCCGGGCGGGAGCCGGCGCGCGGCCTGGGCGATCGCGGTCTGCACGTCCTGCGCCGCGGCATCGATGTCGCGCGCGAGCGCGAACTGCAGCGTTATTCGCGTCGAGCCGGTGCTGCTCTCCGAACTCATGCTGTCGAGTCCGGTGATCGTCGTGAACTGGCGTTCGAGCGGCGTCGCCACCGACGTCGCCATCACCTCCGGGCTCGCGCCCGGGAGGTTCGCGGTAACGACGATGGTCGGGAAGTCGACGTTGGGTAGATCGCTCACCGGCAGCGCGCGATACGCGAACCAGCCGAACAGCGCCAGCGCCGTCATGACCACCGTGGTCATGACCGGACGGCGGATGAAGGGTTCGGCGATGTTCATGGCGCGGGCTCGATGGCGGCGCCATGTATGTCACCGCGAAACGCTGTACAACCGCCCTCATCCCCACCCTTCTCCCGGAGGGAGAAGGGTTTCAAACCCCTCTCCCTTCGGGAGAGGGGTTGGGGCGAGGGCGGCTGCTCGTCGCCGTGCCCGCTCATTTCGCCGCCGCCGCCTTCGTCGTCACCGCCGCGCCCGGTGCCAGATCGCGCGGGAAGCGCACGATCAGCGACTCACCACCCTCAAGACCGCTCGCGACCACCACCTGATCGCCGACCTGGCGCGCGATCGTGATGGTTTGCAACCGGGCCTTGCCGTCTTGCAGCAGGTACACGAACCGACCCTGCTGTCCGGTTTGCACCGCTATTTCGGGCAGCACCACGCGGTTCGGTTCCTGCGCCAGGATCGCGCGCACGTTGACGAACTGGCCCGGTAACAGGCGCTCGTCGCCGTTTGGCACGCGCGCCTTCATTAGAACCGTACCGGTCTGGGCGTTGACGCTGTTGTCGATGAACACCAACTTGCCGGCGCCGAGCAGGGCATCGCCCGATTCGGAGCGAACCTCGACCTCGATGGCGTTGGTTTTTTGATAGCGCCGCACGGTATCAAGCTCTTGCTGCGGCACCGCGAACCGCACCAGCACCGGCTGTGTCTGGTTGATGGTGACGAGGCTGGTATTGATGCTCACGAGATTGCCGGGCTTGAGCAGCAGGTTGCCGGTGCGGCCGGTGATCGGCGCGTGGATGCGCGTGTAGCCGAGATCAATCTCGGCCTTGGCCACCGCCGCCTCGTCGGCGGCCACGGTCGCGGCCGCCGCGGCTGCAGCGGCGCGCGCCTGATCGTACTCGCCGCGCGTGACATAACCCTGATCGAGCAGCGGCGTTAGGCGATCGAGCTGCGCCTTGGCGTTGTCCGCCTGCGCGCGATCGCGCGCGAGCGCCGCCTTCGCCTGTTCCAGCGCTGCCACGAACGGCGCGGCTTCGATTTCAAACAAAAGATCGCCGGCCTTGACGCGCTGCCCCTCGGTGAAGGCGACGCGCTTCAGGATGCCGCTGACTTGGGCGCGCACCTCAACGCTCTTTTCCGCTTCGATGGTACCGATCGCTTCAAGCGTCACCGGCACGGTCTTGCGCTCGACGGTCTGGACGTCGACGGTGAGCGCGCGCCGCGCGCCCGCGCGCGCATCGTTCGGCGACTTCGGCTTGGTCCACCACCACACACCGACAATCAACGCCGTTACGGTGACGGCGACAATGACCGCGCGCCGTTTCATGGTTTCGCCCCCGGAGCAGCGTCGTCGCCGGGCCTGAGCGTGCCGAGCGCGTGCGCGAGCTGCGACAGGCCCACGTACCAATTGAGTTGCGCCTGGATCGTCTGTACGTCGGCCTGGGCCTCGGCGGTCTGCGTGCTCAATACCTCGAGCACGGTGCCGATGCCGGCGCGGTAACGCGCGCGCGCGACTTCAGCCGCCTGACGTGCGCTGCGCTGCAACGCCTGTGCGTTGCCGATGGTCGCGGCCGCGGTGCGTTGGTTGTAGTACGCCTCCCACACTTGGCGTTGCACGTCGTAATAAAGTCGATCGCGCTCGGCCTCGGCCGCGGCGCGGTCGGCCTCGGCCTGGCGTACTTCATATGTGGTGCGAAAACCGTGGAACAGGGGAACGGTCAATGTGAGGCCGACACTCGACTGCGGAAAATCGTCTTGATCGACGAAGCGCGTGCGTCCGCTGCTGCCGGCCAACGATAGCGTCGGCCGGCCGCCAGCGGCCGCCGCACGCCGATTGGCGTGTGCCGCCTGAACACGCGCCTGTGCGGCAATCAGCTCCGGTCGCCGAGCGCGCGCCTGCTCGAGTAGCTGCTCGACCACGGCGGTGACCTCGGTGACCGGTGTCTGCGCCGGCCACGGTTCGAGCGCGAGCGGGTTGTCGACCGCGAGTCCGACCGCGGTCGCGAGCGCGCCGCGCGCGGCCGCGGCTTGGCCCTGCGCCTGTTGCAGATTGAGCCGGGCTTGCGCCACCGTGGTTTCCACTTGGTAGACGTCGCCCACGGTAGCCAGCCCGGCGGCGACGCGGCGTTTCACCGCATCGAGATTCGCCTCCGCGGTCTTCAGGCTTTGCTCGGTCGCGAGTTCCAACGCCTGCAATCCGAGCAACTGATAGTACGCCTGCTCGACAGCGAGTACGACGTTCTGTATCGCCTGGTTCTGTTCCAGATTCGCGGCAATCAAATTGGCGCGCGCGGCCTCGCGCGTCGCGCCGCGTGCGCCGAAATCGAACAAGAGATAGCTCACGCTCACGTTGACGTTGTAGCGGGTTTGACTCGGAAGCGGCAGGCCGCTGCTCGTTGCCGAGCGACTACGCGTTGCGGTGCCGTTGATATCGAGCGAGGGCAAGTAGTCGGCCGTCGCGATCCCAAGCTCGGCCGCGGCCGCCTGCGCCGCGGCCCAGGCTGCGCGCGTTTGCGGATTAAGTTGCAATGCAAGATGGGTGAGCTGTGGCAACGTATAGCGTGCCGCGCTCGCCGTGGCCGATGGCGGTACCGGTACCGTCGGCAGTCGGTCTGTGGTCCAGGGCGTGGCGGCATCGGGCGCAATGCGCGTATGCGTGCTCCAAGGATCGAGCGCGTCCGCCGGCGCCGCCAGTATGATCAGCGATGCGGCCAGGGCGCCGGTGGCCCGGCGAAGTTTCGGCACGAGTGATGGTGTCATTATCACGCGAAGTGGACCGGGGGATTGTTCCTAAGGTTCCGCGCGCGGCGAGGTTTCTATATCCCAAATGTGTAGTAACACGCGCGCCTCTTACAAGATTACAGACAACCGGCCGAAAGGGAAACGCGTCGAGGGCTATCCCGCATTGACGCGCCGGCGCCGTTTCTTGAAGGTTGGGGCATGGATAGCGAGGCCCTGGCGGCGCTGATCGAGCGGGAAAAGCCGCGATTGCTCGCCGACTGGGAGCGGGGCGTGCGCCGTCTATCGAGCGCCCGCGACTTGCACACGCCGGCGTTACAGGACCTGATCCCCGGGCTGCTCGACGAGATCGTTACCAGCCTGCGCGGCAGCAACATCGAAACCCCCGACGAGGTTCATGCCGCCGCCGAACACGGGCGCCATCGGCTGGCGCTCGGGTTCGACCTGCGCGAGGTGGCGCAGGAATACAAGCTGTTGCGCCGCGGCATCGTCGCGCTGGCGGACCGGCACGGCATGCCGCTGCAAGGGCAGACAGCGCACCACATCCACGGTGTCCTCGACGACGCCATCACCGTCGCGATATCGGCCTATGTCGAACACCGCGACGCCGAGGAGGCGCGACACCGCGAAGAACGCACGCGATTTTTGGTGCATGACCTGCGCTCGCCGCTCGCCGCGATCCATCAGGCGATGATCGTGATCGAGCACACCGCCGGCGCACAACTGCCGGACACCGCGCGCGCCATGCTGAACGCCGTGCGCCGCAACGTGCGTCATCTGCAAGCAATGACCATCAAGCTCCTGCATACGGAACGCAATCGCGCCACCGGGCCGGTGCAGACGTTGACGCGTTGGACCGTGGCGCTGACGTCGGTGGCGGACGCCGCCATCGAAGGGTTGCGGCCGCTAGCGGAGCACGCCGGAAGCCGCATCATCAACGACATCGCGCCCGATCTCATGGTCACCATCGACCCCGAGTCGATCGAACGCGTTTTCCTCAACCTGCTCATGAACGCAATCGAGCAGGCGCCGGGCGGCGCGGTTGTCGTGAGCGCCCGTCGCGTCGACGGCGCGGTCGAGGTGTGTGTGGCCGACCGTGGTCCCGGCGTGCCCGACGCCATGAAAGAAAAAATATTCGATAAGTTTGTCACCACCCGGGTCGGCGGTACCGGCCTCGGACTCGCGATCGCGCGCCAGTTCGTCGACGCGCACGGCGGGACTTTGCGCGTCGAGGACCACCCGGGCGATGGGGCGGTGTTTTGCTTCGTATTACCCGATTCGATAGAGGGCAGATAATCGCATGGATGCAACACTAACTCGTTTATATCCGATACCTTCGACGCCACGCCCGCTGGCGGGTACCTACCTCGCGCATAACCTGCGCGCGCTCGGCGCGAGCGGGCGGCCGTTTGTCTACGCCAACTTCGTAACCAGTCTCGATGGGCGCACGTCGCAGATCGATCGCGAGCTCGGCCGGTTGCGACCGCCGGCACCGATCTCGAACGACAACGATTGGCGTTTGTATCTCGAGCTCGCGGCGCAGGCGGATGCGGTCGTCACCTCCAGCAGCCGGCTGCATGCGATGCTGGCGGAGGATCGCGCGGCGATTCACTGCGTCGAGGCCATCGATGAGGGCGATATCGGCGACTGGCGGCGTGCGCAGGGGCTGCACGCGATGCCAATCTGCATCGTATTGAGCAAGACGCTCGATCTGCCGATCGATCAGCTACTGGCGCTGCCGCATTGCGAGTTGGTGATCATGGCCGGGGCCGGCGCCGATCCGGCGACCGCCGAGCGGCTGCGCGCCGGCGGCATTGATGTTCGTATCACCCCACAGCGCTGGGTCGTCGGCGACGACATCCGCACGCTCGCGCGTGAGCGCGACTTCCGTACCGTCTACGCCATCGGCGGTCCGGACATCGTGTATACGCTGCTTGACGCGCGGCTGCTGGATCGGCTTTACCTCACCGTCGCGCATTTGGCCCTCGCCGGGCGCGACTATGACACACTTACGCGCGGCGATACGTTGATGCCGCCGTTCGGCTTTCGATTGAACGAGCTTTACCTGAATGCGGCGACGATGAATCGACCTGAGATTCTATTCGCGAGCTACAATCGCGCGTAGAGCAGCGACGCTTGTATATGCCCAGCGCGAAGGAGGCGGTATGCGACGACAGCTCATTCTTAGTTCGTGCTTCTTGACGGCGTTCGCGCCACTCGCGGCCGCAGCAGCGGTGGACGGCCGCGCCATCGTCGAGCGCGGCAACGGCCGTGGCGCGACCGCGTGCGCCGCGTGCCACGGCGTGAACGGCATCGGACTCGCGGGGGCGATGTTCGTGCGGCTTGCCGGTTTGAACGAGGCGTATATCGCGAAGCAGCTGCATGACTTCAAGCAGGGCACGCGCGACAACCCGGTGATGAAGCCGATGGCCGCGGCCCTGAACGATGCCGAGATCGCGGCGGTGGCGCGCTACTATGGGTCGCTGCCGGCACCGAAGATGCCGGCGGAACAGCCGGGGCCGGCGGCGCTGCGTGCGCGCGGCGAGACACTCGCGCGCGATGGACTGTGGGAGAAGGATGTGCCCGCCTGCTTCCAATGCCACGGGCCTGCGGGCAAAGGTGTGCCGCCGAATTTCCCGGCCATCGCCGGACAGCCATCGGGTTATATCGCGGAGCAGCTCGACGCCTGGCGCGCCGGGCGCCGCAAGAACGATCCGGTGGGCCTGATGAAAGCGGTCGCCGATCGGTTGTCGGCGGACGACATCAAAGCGGTGTCGGTGTTCCTCGCAAGCTTCAGCGCGACGCCGCCTGCGGGAGATAAGCCATGAAACGCGCCCTGGTTGCGATGATACTGGTAGCTAACGCGCTCGCGGCACATGCGGCCGATCCCAGTGCCGGCCAACACCAAGACGACATCGCGAAACGCACCGAGCCGGCGCCGGCGTTCACGCCGCCGGCGGAAGCAACAATCCCAAACGATGAATTCGGCAACATGGTGCGATTGGGCAAGGCGATCTTCACCGACACCAAACGCCACGCGGGCCGCTACGTCGGCAACGGCTTAAGCTGCGGCAACTGCCATCTGGACGAAGGCCGGCATCCGAACTCGGCGCCGCTGTGGGGTGCGTACGTCAGATATCCGGCGTACCGCAAGAAGACCGGCCGCGTCGATACGTACGAAGAGCGGTTGCAAGGCTGTTTTCGCTACAGCATGAACGGCACCGCGCCGCCGTCGGGCAGCAAGGAGTTGACGGCGCTCGTGACGTACTCGTATTGGATGGCAAGCGGTGCACCGGTCGGTGCGACGCTCAAGGGCGCGGGCTATCCCGAGCTGCCGAAGCCGGCGACGAAGCCCGACATCGCGCGCGGGGCGAAGGTGTATGCCGCCAACTGCGCGGTGTGCCACGGTGCCCAGGGCGAGGGCACCAAGGTCGACGGCAAGTACGCGTTTCCGCCGCTGTGGGGGTCGGACTCGTTCAATTGGGGCGCCGGCATGCATCGCATCAATACCGCCGCGGCATTCATCAAGGCCAACATGCCGCTCGGTAAGCCGAACACGCTCACCGACGCCGATGCCTGGGACGTGGCGGCGTTCGTGGTGAGCCACGAACGCCCGCCCGATCCGCGCTACACCGGCTCGCTGGCCGCGACCAAGAAGAAGTATCACGATGAGATGTGTTACTACGGCGACAAGATAGGCACTCGCGCCGTCGGCGAAGGGCTGCGGCGTCGCGCGCGCGCCGAGTAACGCGACGCTGACGCATTCCCCGGCCGGCCGGTAACATCGCCGGCGTTTGCCGCTACACTTGGCGATCATGATCGCCGCCCTCGAAGCCTATCGCGCCGGGCTCTATCGCCGCGCCCACCTGCTGCCGAACGTCATCGCCGGCCTCGTTGTCGGCGTTGTGGCATTGCCGCTTGCCATGGCCTTCGCGATCGCGAGCGGCGCTAAACCGGAGCAGGGGTTGTACACCGCCATCGTCGCTGGGCTCGCGGTATCGCTGTTCGGCGGCAGCCGGGTGCAAATCGCCGGGCCGACCGGCGCCTTCATCGTCGTTCTGGCCGGCGTTACCGCGAAGTACGGCATCGATGGCCTGCAATTGGCGACGCTCATGGCAGGTGTGATTTTGTTCTTTCTCGGCCGCGCCAAGCTCGGCGGCATCATCAAGTACATCCCTGACCCGGTGGTGGTCGGGTTCACCGCCGGCATCGCTGTCATCATCTTCGTCGGCGAGTGGAAGGATTTTCTCGGGTTGCAGGTCGCGGCCGCGAGCACGCCGCATTTCCATGACAAGTTGCTGGCGCTGGTACGCGCCATGCCGTCGTTCGATGTCACGACGCTGCTCTTCGGCCTCGGCAGCCTCGCCTTGGTGCTGGTGACGCCGCGCGTGGTGCATCGCGTGCCGGGCCCCTTGGTGGCGCTGCTGGTCGCGACCGTGGTGCAGGCGATATTCCAGTTCGAAAGTGTCGCTACCATCGGCAGCGTCTTCGGCGGCATTCCGCAGGAACTCCCGCGCGTGCAATTTCCGGAGGTGTCGTTCGCGCGCTTTCTGGAACTGCTCGGCCCGGCGATCACGATCGCCTTGCTCGGCGCCATCGAGTCGCTGCTGTCGGCGGTGGTCGCCGACGGCATGGCCGGCACGCGCCACGATTCCAATCAGGAGCTGATGGGGCAGGGGATCGCCAACATGTTGACGCCGATTTTTGGCGGCTTCGCCGCTACCGGCGCCATCGCCCGCACCGCGACCAGCATGCGCAACGGCGCCACCAGCCCGGTCGCCGGTATCGTGCACGCGCTGACGCTGCTGGTGATTATTCTGGCGGCGGCGCCGCTCGCGCGCGATGTGCCGCTGGCCGCGCTCGCCGCGATTCTGTTCGTGGTCGCGTTCAACATGAGCGAGGCGCATCACTTCATCGAGCTCGCGCGCAAGGCGCCGCGCAACGACGTGATCGTCTTGTTCGTGACGTTCCTGCTCACGGTGTTCAGCGATCTCGTGATCGCGGTGAATGTCGGGGTGCTGATCGCGGCGGTGTTGTTCATGCGGCGCATGGCGCAAGCGGTGCAGATCGAGCTGATCGCGCCGGAGAAGCTCGCCGCGGAGTTGGATCGTCCGCCACTACCGCGCAGTGTGGCGGTGTATTCGATCGACGGCCCGTTCTTTTTCGGCGCTGCCGAGCACTTCGAGCAGGTCATGGCACAACTGCATGAAGACGTGCGCGTGGTGGTGTTGCGCCTGCAGCGCGTGCCGTTTATCGATGTGACCGGCATCCTTACCCTGCGCGAGATCATCCGCCAGTTTCGGCGCAACGGCACGCGCGTGGTGTTGTGCGAGACCAACCCATTGGTGGCGGCGAAATTGCGCCGCGCCGGCGTGCTGGACGAGCTGGGCGACGAAAACCCACAACGCCGCCTCGATGAGGTGCTGGCCGACGCAAATCGGTAGATCGCTCGGCGCGGCGGACGCGTCAATACGACCGCCGTCCCTACCTCGCCCGTTGGCTTGGCCGCGGCTGCATCCAACATCGACTCGGTAACGTATAGGGACTGGGGTCGTCCCGACTCACTACGCCAACCCGGAAGGCGACGCGATTGCCGACGTCCCGATCCACGCCAACGCATCCAACCGGCTCGCCGCCGCGTATAGCGAGTGGCAACACCCCAACTTTCCTATGGAGCCGATCATGACACTACGTACGCTAACGTTGACGTTGGCCGCCGCCGCGCTAACGGTGGCGCCGGGCCTGACGCCGATGGCGTCGAGCCACCGCGAGGCGCCGTTCATCACCGAAATGCCGAAGGTCGACGCGACCGATTTTTACATGTTCATGAGCTACGAACCGAGTCGCACCGGTTACGTGACTCTCATCGCCAACTATCAGCCGTTGCAGGCGCCCTACGGCGGACCGAACTATTTCTACATGGATCCCGATGCGCTCTATGAGATCCACGTCGACAATAACGGTGATGCCAAGGAGGACATCACGTTTCAATTTCGTTTTCAGCATATGCTGAAGGACACGCAGTTGAACGTCGGCGGCAAGCAGGTGTCGATCCCGCTCGTCAATTCCGGGGCGATCTCGGCCGGCAATAGCGCCAATCTCAATCTCGAAGAGAGCTATAACGTCACCGTTGTTCGCGGCAACCGGCGCACCGGGCAGCGCGCGCCCGTGACCAACGCCGCCACCGGCGCTGCATCGTTCGCCAAGCCGGTGGACAACATCGGCGCGAAGTCGATCCCGGACTATCCCGGCTATGCCGCGGCGCATGTGTACGATATCAATGTGCCGGGCTGCGGCGGCGCCGGCCGCATGTTCGTCGGCCAGCGCAAGGATCCGTTCGTGGTCAATCTCGGCGAGGTATTCGACCTCATCAATACCAATCCACTGGGACCGGTGAATGGCGAGCGCGATTTGCTCGAAGACGCCAACGTCACCTCGCTCGTGCTCGAACTGCCGGCGAGCTGCGTGACCAACGGCGACCCGGTCGTCGGTGCCTGGACCACCGCGAGCGTGCGCCAGGCGCGGCTGCTGAAGCCGCGGCCCGATTTCGCACAGCCGGCGAAGGAGGGTGGGGCATGGCTGCAGGTGTCGCGGTTGTCGATGCCGCTGGTGAACGAAATCGTTATCGGTTTGAAGGACAAGAATCGCTTCAACGCCTCGAAGCCGGAGGATGACGCGCAATTCGCCGACTATGTCACCAACCCCGCCTTCCCGGCGCTGATCGAAATCCTCTATCCCTCCGCACCTGCGCCGACGTTGTTTCCGCGTAGCGATTTGGTCGCGGCATTCCTGACCGGTATCAACACAACGGCGACCGGAAACCTGAACCAGCCGCGCAACGTCGTGCCGGCGGAGATGATGCGACTCAACACCGCCATCGCGCCGACGCCGAAGGGTTCACAGAATAACCTGGGCGTAATCGGCGGCGACATTGCGGGCTTTCCCAACGGCCGGCGGCCGGGCGACGATGTGGTCGACATCGAGCTGCGCGTCGCGATGGGCAAGTTGATCGAGCTCGGTCTTTACGGCACGCCGGCTCAGGCCCCGGCCGGCAGTGCCCCGCTGACCGACGGTGCGTTCGTCAACGATGCCATGTTCCCGGCCGTCTTTCCGTACCTCAACACGCCGCTCGCCGGCTCGCCGAGCAACTGAGGGTGCGCCCATGAACCGACTTCTTTATATAGTGGTGAGCATCGCGCTCCTGACGGCGTGCGGCGGTGGCGGTGGAGGCGGCAACGACCCGTCGGCGCCGAGCCAAAGTTTCGTCGAGTTCACGCGGGCGCTTGCCGCCACGATGCTCGACAACAGCGAACCGGCCGATGTCGATAATGTTTCGGTCACAACGGCGGACGATGCCGAACCGGAACAGGTCTCGTAACGAATGTGATCGCGATAGCGGCGCTGAGGCAAAACCTCAGCGCCGAATTTTTGTGCACCATGCTGCGACGGCCAAATGCGACGCCACGAACCCACGCCAGTCTGCAAGATAGGCTTGAACCCCGACTTCGGCTGGGGCTATAGTCGCGGCGAAACACCGTGACGAATCCCACCTCCATCGATTCCGATCCGCGCGCGCAACTCCTGGCGCGCTGCGCACTCGGCGATCGCGCCGCGTTCGACGAGCTGTATCGCTTAAGCGCCCCGAAACTATTCGGCCTCGCGCTGCGTATAGTAAAGACCCGGCCGTTGGCCGAAGAGGTACTGCAAGAGGCGTTCGTGCGCGTGTGGCATCGCGCCGGTGATTATCGGCCGGAGCGCGGCGCGCCCGGTGCATGGATGGGGACCATCCTGCGCCACTACGCGCTCGACGTGCTGCGCCGTCGCCGGCCCGAGCTGCCCGCGGATGACACGCTGCTCGCCGCCATCGCGGACGATGCCGCGACACCCGACCTCGCCTGGTCGCAAACGCGCGAGGCGCAGTTGCTGCGCGAGTGCCTGCAGACGCTGGACTCCGATCAGCAGCAAAGCCTGCTGCTCGCTTACTATGAAGGGATGACCCACGCCGAGCTGGCGGCGCGTTTGCGCCAGCCGCTCGGCACCGTGAAGAGCTGGATACGACGTGGCCTCGAACGGTTGCGGAGGTGTCTCGAACGATGAACTACGGGCGTCCCGAATTGCGCGCGCGGCTGGCGGCGGAGTATGTGCTCGGCACGCTGCACGGTCGTGCGCGCCGTCGCTTCGAGCGCCTGCTCGCGCGCGATGCGCTCCTGCGCGCCGAGGTCGAGCGGCGCGAGCAGGCACTGGCGCCGCTGGCGGAAGCGGTGTCGCCGGTAACACCGCCGCGTCGAGTGTGGACCGCGATCCAACACCAGCTCGGCGGTGCGCGCGCCCCGTGGTGGCGGCGCGCCAATTTCTGGGGCAGTTTTGGTCTCGGCGGTGCGCTCGCCGCGGGCGTGCTGATCGCGGTCGCGCTGTATCTCGGCCTCACGCCGCCGGCGCCGGAACGCTATCTCGCCGTCATCAACGACGCCGCCGGCCAACCAGCATGGGTCTTGCGCACCGCCGCGGTCGACGCGCCGGTCGAGGTCAAGGCGATTGCGCCCAAACCGCTGGCGCGCGAACAGGCCTACGAACTGTGGTACGTCCCAGGTGGTGATCGCGCGCCGCGCTCGCTCGGCCTGATCCCAACGTCCGGCGTCGCCAAGCTCAAGCTCCCGCGCGACGTGCAACCACAGATGGCGAACGACGCCGTCGTCGCCGTTAGCCTTGAGCCCGCCGGCGGCTCGCCGACCGGCCTACCCACCGGGCCGGTGTTATATACGGGGCGCTGGGTGCCGCTGGGCGGGACCGGTTAGGGTCCCAAGCAGGCAAGGAAAGCTCTAAACGAATTCTCCGTGTCACTTCGAGCTAAGCGAAAATTCTCCCTCGTTACGACTCGGAGCGTTTTAAAACGGCAGCGTGAGGCCAGGGCGTGCGCGCCGCACCAATTGCCGGAACTGGTCCTGAATGCGTTCGAGCGCGGCGGCGTTGTCGCCCTCGAAGCGGAACACCAGCACCGGGGTGGTATTGGAGGCGCGCACCAGGCCGAAGCCGTCGGCGAAATCGGCGCGCACACCGTCGATCGTGCTGATCCGTGCGCCGGGGAAGTTCGCCTGCTGTACCAACTCCTTGATGAGCGCGTGATGCTCGCCTTCGGCGAGTTTGAGATTGATCTCGGGTGTGTTGACTGCATTCGGCAGGCTTGCGAACACCTCGTGCGTCGGCCGTGCATCGCGCGACAGTAATTCGAGCAGGCGCGCGCCGGCGTAGAGGCCGTCGTCAAAGCCGTACCAGCGTTCCTTGATGAAGATGTGTCCGCTCATCTCGCCGGCGAGCAGCGCGCCGGTTTCCTTGAGCTTGGCCTTGATCAACGAATGGCCTGTGCGCCACATGAGCGGCGTGCCGCCGGCATTGCGAATGGCGGCGTCGAGCAGGCGCGAGGACTTGACGTCATAGATAATGGTGCCGCCCGGATTGCGCGCGAGCACATCGCGCGCGAACAGGACCATTTGCCGATCGGGCCAGATGATGTCGCCGTTCGGCGCGATCACGCCCAGCCGATCGCCGTCACCGTCGAATGCGAGGCCGACGTCATAGCCGCCGCGCTTCACGGTTTGGATCAGGTCGACCAGATTTTCCGGATGGCTCGGATCGGGGTGGTGGTTGGGGAAGTTGCCGTCGACGTCGCAATAAAGCTCGGTGACGTCGCAGCCGAGGCGACGAAACAGCGTCGGCGCCAACGCGCCGGCGACACCGTTGCCGCAATCGATAGCGATGCGCAGTTTGCGCGCGAGCTTGACGTCGCTGGTGACGCGGTCGAGATACGCGTCGCTGACGTTGACCGTGCGCGCGCTGCCGTTGCCTTGCGTCAGCTCGCCGCTCACGATGCGCGCGCGCAGACGCTGGATCGCTTCGCCCGAGAGCGTTTCACCGGCGAGCATGATCTTGAAACCGTTGTAGTCCGGCGGATTGTGGCTGCCGGTGACGCTGATGCCGGAACCGGTGCCGAGATGAAACGTGGCGAAGTACAGTACCGGCGTCGGTACCTGGCCGATGTCGATGACATCGCACCCGGCGCGGTTCAACCCGCGCGTCAATGCTTGTACCAGCTCGGGACCCGAGAGACGGCCGTCGCGGCCGACACACAAGGTCGTCACGCCGCGCGCACGCGCCTCAGAGCCGATGGCATGGCCGATGGATTCGGTGATGCTGCTGGTGAGGGAGCGGCCGACGATGCCGCGGATGTCATAGGCCTTGAAGATTTCCGGCGGGACGTTGCCTTCGGCCGCGGTCACTGCGCCAAGCTGAGCCATGAAAATGTGTCGTTGTTGGAATGCGCGCCAGTGTAAAACAGAAGGCGCGGGTCGCCAACAATCGCTACATCAACAACCGCAGTCGGGGTTTCTCAGTGCTGTTGTCGGGGGGCCAGACCTCGGTGACGTTACGGCCCGCCTCTTTGGCGCGCATCAACGCCTTGTCCGCGCGCCATAGCACATCGTCGAACTTCGCGTCAGCGTCCGCCATGACGCTCAAGCCCCCCGTCCATTTGAGGGGATGCTCGATATTCTTTGGGAGTTGCACGGAGCGCGGCAGTTGTTTGCGCAGACGCTCGACATAGGCGATCGCCTTGGTGAGCGGTGTGTAGGGATAAATGATGCAAAACTCATCGCCGCCGAGCCGCGCCAGAAAATCGGTTTGGCGCACCGCGCCCCTCAAAGCCTTGGCAAAGGCCACGATCAACGCATCGCCGATGTCGTGACCATAGCGGTCGTTCACCGCCTTGAAGTGATCCACGTCGATGATCAGTACCGACGAGGGCCCGTGTGTCTTGCACGCCTCGTGCAGCTCCTTCATGCGCTTCTCGAAGTGGCGCCGATTGCTGAGCTGCGACAAGTGATCGATCAGCCCGAGGCCTTTGAGCTTTTCCTTTTCTTCGACCAGCTTGCGGCCCGAGTCGCGCAGATACTGGAACACGCCGGCGAATTCCTCGAGCGCCATTGGGTAGGACTCGCGCAGGCCGCCGTGGCGCACGTCGTAGAACATGCGCCCGATCGAGCGGATGTCGTTGCGCACCGCACGCGCGACCCGGTATTGCGTGCCGAGCACAATGCGCACCACCGTGCCGACGGCCACGGCGATGAAGAACAAGTACATCACGCGCTCGAACGTGAAAAACGATTCGGTCGTTGGAAGCGCCTGCCAGATATTGAGCACCAATAGCGCACCGGCAGCGACCCCAAGCGCGAGGCAGCCAAATAGCGCCATCGCGGTGCGGCGCGCAATTTTGTTCAGTGAGTCGCCCATACCTAATAAGGTAGGCGAACACGGCGGTTACGCCATCATGGCGGTGCCGGTGCGGTGCACCGGCCGATGGGCGGGCGCGGCCGGCTTTTATTTGCGGCCGGAATGGCCGAAACCGCCGGCCCCGCGCGCGCTTTCTTTGAACTCGCTGACGACCTCGAATTCGACCGGCACGATCGGCACGAACACCATTTGCGCGATGCGATCGCCCGGTTCGACCACGAAGTGCTCGTGCCCGCGGTTCCAGAGCGAAACGAACACCTGACCTTGATAGTCGGAGTCGATGAGTCCGACGAGGTTGCCGAGCACGATACCGTGCTTGTGTCCGAGCCCCGAGCGCGGCAACAGAACCGCGGCGATGCGCTTGTCCTTTACATGGATCGCGATGCCGGTCGGGACCAGGTGGCTTTCGCCGGGTTCGATGCGCAGGTGTTCGTCGAGGCACGCGCGCAGGTCCATGCCGGCGGCGCCGTCGGTGGCGTACGCGGGCAGTGGGAATTCAGATCCGATGCGCTTGTCGAGTATCTTTAGCTCTACCTTTTGCATGAGAGCGGGTGGCGATGGCGTGGATAAGGGCGCGCGCGAGTTGTGTCTTGGCCGCGCGCGGCAGTTCTTCGCGCCCGTCGGCGTCGATCAGGAGCAGGGCGTTGTCGTCGACGTCGAAGCCGAGATTGTCGCCGACGAGATTGGCCGCGACTAGATCCAAACGCTTGGCAACGAGTTTCGCGCGGGCGTTGGCTTCGAGATCGCTGGTCTCGGCGGCGAAGCCGACAACGTACGGTCGCGGCCGCTGCGCGGCGACGGCAGCGAGAATATCCGGATTGCGCTCGAGTTCCAGCGTCAACGTCGCGGCATCTTTTTTCAGCTTTTGTTCCCGGCGCGCGGCTGGGCGATAGTCGGCGACTGCGGCGGCGCCGATGAAAATGTGCGCGCCGCCGACGTGGCGTAGTACCGCGTCGTGCATTTCCTGCGCGCTGACGATGCGCAGCATTTGCACGCGCGCCACGTCCGGCAAATGTGTCGGGCCGCTGATGAGCGTCACGCGCGCGCCGGCCTCGGCCGCCGCTGCGGCAACGGCGTATCCCATCTTGCCCGAGCTGCGATTGGTGAGGCCGCGCACCGGGTCGATGGCTTCCCATGTCGGACCCGCGGTGACGACGACGTTCAAGTCCTCGAGTGCGCCGGTACAAAAGATTTCACTAAGGTGTTCGACCAGCTCCGCGGGTTCCGACATACGGCCGACCCCGACCTCGCCGCACGCCTGCGAACCCACACCCGGTCCATATATCTTGATCTTGCGCTGCGTGAGCGTCGCGATATTCGTTTGAGTCGCCGCGTTGTCCCACATCTGCCGATTCATCGCCGGCGCGATCGCGACGGGCGCGGCAGTGGCGAGACAAAGCGTGGAAAGCAAATCGTCCGCGCGGCCTTGCGCGAGCTTGGCGATAAAGTTCGCGCTCGCCGGCGCCACCAGCACCGCATCGGCCCAGCGCGCCAGCTCGATATGTCCCATGGCCGCCTCGGCCTCGGTGTCGAGCAGGTGCAGGTGTACCGGATGGCCGCTCACCGCTTGTAGTGTCAGTGGGGTGATGAAGTCGCACGCCGCGCGGGTCATGACTACGCGCACCTCGGCACCGGCCTCGCGCAAGCGGCGCACGATGTCGGCGCTTTTGTAGGCGGCGATGCCGCCGGTGATGCCGAGCACGATGCGTTGATTTGCGAGCGTTCCCATGTGTACAGTGTACTTGCCTTGCCCGGTGGTTGGAAAACGCCGATCACCGCAGAAAAGTCAAAACGAACAGGGAGGTGCCATGGCGATTACCGACTGGCCCGTGTCCGAGCGCCCGCGCGAGAAGCTGTTGGAGCGCGGTCCCGAATCGCTTTCCGACGCCGAATTGCTCGCCATCTTCCTGCGCACGGGCGTCGCCGGCAAATCCGCGGTCGACCTCGCTCGTGACCTGTTAACCCGCTTCGACGGCCTGCGCAATCTGCTGACGGCGAGCCGTGAGGCGGTATGTGCCGCGTCCGGTCTCGGCACGGCGAAGTATGCGCAACTACAAGCGGCGCTGGAGATCGGCCGGCGCCATCTGGGCGCGAAGCTCGCGCGCGGCGCGGCGCTGGAGTCGCCGGCCGACACGCGCGCTTATCTGCAAGCGGTACTGCGCGATCGCCCATACGAAGTGTTTTGCTGTCTGTTTTTGGACAACCGTCATCGGGTGCTCGCCTTTGAGGAGCTGTTCCGCGGCACGCTGAGCGGCACCGCGGTCTACCCGCGCGAGGTCGTGCGCCAGGCGCTGGCGCTGAACGCCGCCGCCGTGATCCTGGTGCATAACCATCCCTCTGGCGTCGCCGAGCCGAGCAGGGCGGACCGGGTACTGACCGAGCATCTGCAAAAGGCGCTGGACCTGGTCGAGATACGGGTGCTGGATCATTTCGTCGTGGGCGACGGCGAAATCGTCGCCTTTAGCGAACGGGGCTGGGTCTGAAATAGGGGTAGCAGCCGGGCTATCCAGCGGGCGGGGTTTTTGGTATAAAACGCGTCCTTTTTGAGGCGCCCCTCCGTAGGAGCCCGTTTATGTCCAGAGTCTGTCAGGTAACCGGCAAGCGCGTGATCGTTGGCAACAACGTCTCGCACGCCAATAACAAAACGCGGCGGCGTTTTCTTCCGAACCTTCACTATCGTCGCCTGTGGGTCGAGAGCGAGAAGCGTTGGGTCACGTTGCGGCTATCGCAGCAGGGTCTGCGCACCATCGACAAGAAGGGCATCGATGTCGTGTTGGCCGATATGCGCCGTCGCGGCGAGAACGTGTAACGGGATAGCGACATGGCCAAAGCGATACGTGAAAAGATCAAACTGGTGTCGAGTGCCGGCAGCGGCCATTTTTACACCACCACGAAAAACCGCCGCACCAAGCCCGACAAGCTCGAGCTGAAAAAGTACGACCCGGTGGTGCGCAAACACGTGGTCTACAAGGAATCGAAAATCAAGTAAGGGAAAGACACAAACCCGGCGGCGCCGGGTTTGTCGTTTTTGGCGCCGGGAAATAACCCCCAGCTATGCTAGTCTGGTATGTACAAGCTGTCGTTTTTCTGACATAAATACGAAGCGATACGTACATTACAAATAGGGTTGGTTCGTGTACGCGCTAAGCCAACAAGTTTTACGCGCCGACGCTACCGGGATTCCACTGGAATGGATCGACTTCAAGGAAGCGGTGCGGGCATATTATTTGGGGCAGGTGGTTTTCTCCCTGGGCGCGCCGCTGTACAAAATCCATGGTGGATATAACGCCTTAACCGGCAAGCGCTCCATCATCGCCGTCAATTCCATCATCGCCACCCATGGCGACAGCCATGCGGTGCTCAAGTCGCGGGCGCATTACATCCCGCCGCTCAACAACCAAGCGTTATTCGCGCGCGATGCGCACATGTGCATGTACTGCGGCAGCCAGTTCTCCGCGCGCGGATTGTCGCGCGATCACATCGTGCCGCTGAGCAAGGGCGGCCTGGATGCCTGGAAGAACGTGGTCACGGCGTGTAAACGCTGCAACAACCGTAAGGCCGGGCGCACGCCGGAGCAGGCGGGGCTTGAGTTGCTCGCGGTACCGTTCGTGCCGACGCACGCGGAATACATCTATCTGCAGGGCCGGCGCGTCCTGGCCGACCAAATGGAATTCTTGCTGGCGCACTTCCCGCATTCGAGCCCGCTGTCGCAGCGGCTTAAATCGCTTAGGCAGCAAATGCACTAAGATTTTCGCGGGCTCGATCGGGCGCCGCTGTCAATATCCGGCTCACCCAGTGTGGCTCCGACAGCGGTATGTGGGATTTGTAGCACGGCATTATCGGCCTCGTTAAACTAAAGACGACGTTTTTGGGTAATGCGGCTGAGTCTGTTCGGCTCAGTGCACCCTCGCTTGTCAGCGACAGAAATGAAATCGTCCAAGCAGGGTGCCCCATGGAGCAGTTTTCCGCTTTTCGTTAGCAAGATCGGGCATGGATCAAAAGCAGCGGTTTTCTTTCTGGTACTTCCTCGTCGCAGCGCTGCTGCTTCTTGGTGTTCAGCATTACTTCGCTGTCACCGGTCAGGTGCAGAATCTTTCTTACGATGAATTCAAATCTCTGCTCAAAGCTGGCAAGCTCGACAACGTTGCCATTGGGGACAGAACCATAACCGGCAAGTTAAAGCCGGACGGGTTGCGTAACGTGCTTCCGCCGGAACGGCTCGAAAGGCTGAAAAGCGTTCAGG
>JBKHXU010000107.1:0-2831 GCA_046565865.1 Gammaproteobacteria bacterium
GAAGCCGCCGGCAATGATGGCGCCGATGCCGGTGATGCGCGTGGCTTGGGCGGCATCGAGCAGCGTGCCGCCGATGAAACCGGCGACGGCACCGGCGATGGCGTAACTCGTGATGCGGCCGAGGTGGTACCACAACGCAAACGCGCGCCGCGGCGGCGCCGTGGGCGACAGCGTGACCGCGCCCACGATGCCGCCGCACATCGCGACGCAGTGCACCGAACCGAGCAGGCCGGTGATGAACGCGGCGGCGATGAGCGCGACGTTGAGCGTCATGGCGCACCGAGATCGACGGTCGTTTTTTCCGGTAGGCGGGTGGCGGCCGTGAGCCGCCAGTCATCGGCTTCGAGCTGCACATGCCAGCGTCCGGGCGCGAGGGTTGGCAGCGGCGCGCGATACACGCCGTCGCCGGCGCGATCGAGTGTCAGCACCACGTCCTGCGCCGCACGTGTGGCGTGCAGCAGCCGCAACGTTATCTCCGGGGGCGCGGCGCCGTCGAGTCGCAGCTCGGCGCGGTCTGTATGCAACTGCAGCCGTGCGCGCAGGCCCTGCGTGTGTGCTGCCTGATCGCGCGCGAGCGTTTGATTGATTGCCTTGCCTTGCGCGTAGTAGTCGTCGACCACAAGGCCATCGTCGGTGCTGACGGCAAGATAGATCGTGACGATGCCGCCGATGACGGCGGCCGCCGGCGGCACGATGAGCAGCCATACGAGTGGTTCGCGGTACCAAGCCCCCACCCTAACCCTCCCCCGCTTCGCGGGGGAGGGAACGGGAGGGGGAGTCGGAGTGGGATCGAGGTTTTCGGTCATGGCGACAAAAACACCGCCCGCTCGGTCTCGCGCAGCCGCGGATTGTCGAGCGCCTCGACGCGAAAGGTGATGTCACGCCGGCGCGCCGACTGTTGCGGCGCCTGCACTCGCGCGCTGATGTCGAGCGCCTGTCCGGGGGCGAGCTCCATCTCGGTTTGGTCGATCACCAGTCGCGTCTCGGCCGGGCCCTCAAGGCGTACGCCGTAGCGGTGCGGCTGGTGGTCGAGGTTCATGATCTTGAGTGTATACACGTTTTCAATCAATCCGTCCGTCGTCTCGCGATAGAGTTGATTGCGGTCGTGCAGCACTTCGATATGCAGCGGCACGCGCAGTAACACCGCGCTCACGAGCCCAAGGCTCAGTGTCGCCAGCACGCCGCTGTAGATCCACACGCGCGGGCGCCAGATGCGATGCGGTTTGCCGGCGAGCTCGTTTTCCGTGGTGTAACGGATGAGCCCGCGCGGGTAATTCATTTTATCCATTACCGAGTCGCACACGTCGACGCACGCGGCGCAGGCGATACAGGCGTATTGCAGGCCGTTGCGGATATCGATGCCGGTCGGGCACACCTGCACGCACAGCGTGCAGTCGATGCAGCTGCCGAGGCCCGCGACCTTGGGATCGGTCTGGCGACTGCGCGGCCCGCGCGGCTCGCCGCGTGCCTTGTCATAGGAAATGATGAGCGTATTCGGATCGAACATCACGCTCTGGAAGCGCGCATACGGGCACATATAGAGGCACACCTGCTCGCGCAGCCAGCCGGCGTTGCCGTAGGTGGCGAAGCCGTAGAAGAGAATCCAGAAAGTCTCCCACGGCCCGAGCGCGTACGGCATGGCGACGGCGAGCTCGCGGATGGGGGTGAAGTAACCGACGAAGGTGAAGCCGGTCCAGAGCGAGAACAAAATCCAAACGCCGTGCTTTGCAGCGCGCCGGGCGATCTTCTCCCGATTTGTCCACGGCAGTTGCGACAGCCGCATCTGCTTCAATCGATCGCCGTCGATTCTGCGTTCGATCCACAGGAACACCTCGGTCCATACCGTTTGCGGGCAGGTGAAGCCGCACCACACGCGCCCGAACACGGCGGTGAACAGGAACAGCGACAGCGCCGAGATGATCAGGATCGTGGTGAGGTAAAAGAGATCCTGCGGATAGAACGTGAACGCGAACAGATGGAACTTGCGTCCGGGCAGATCAATGAGGAACGCCTGGCGGTTCGCCCCCCAATTGATCCACGGTAACCCGTAATAGACGCCGAGCGTGGCGAGCACGAAGAACAGGCGCAGCCGCGCGAACCAGCCGTGCACCTCGCGCGGATAGATCTTGATGCGCTTGGCGTAGAGCGATTGTTCGACGTCGTCGGTCGTCGCGTCGGTGCCGGCGGAGTTCAGTTGCGTGTTCATATTGGCGAGATACGTATCACCAGGTGTCGCCCTCACCCTAGCCGCTCTCCCGAAGGGAAGGGGGTGTAAGCCCTTCTCCCTCCGGGAGAAGGGTGGGGATGAGGGCGCACGGTCGCGCGATGAGAGTACCGCTAAGGCGCCGGCGCGACGGGTTGAGGTGTGCCTGCGGCGGTCTTGACCGTCGTCGACAAACTAAACACATACGCCGCGAGCAACCGCACCTTCGCCTCGCCCAAGAATTCCGCATGCGCCGGCATGCGCCCGTTGCGGCCGTCGCGGATACTGGTCGCGATCGCCTCGGGCGATCCGCTGTAGAGCCAGATGGCATCGGTCAGGTTCGGCGCGCCGAGGGCGATGTTGCCGCCCCCGCTCGGGCCGTGGCAGCCGGCGCAGAGTTGGCCGAATTTTTCCTTGCCGGCCGCGGCGGCGGTCGCGTCGTGCGTGCGGCCGCTCAAGCTCAGGACGTACTGTGTGACGTTTGCCACGCCCTCGGCTTGGAGCACCGCGCCCCACGGCGGCATCATGCCGCTGCGGCCGTTGAGAATCGAGGCCTCGATCAACTCCGGCGTGCCGCCGTAGAGCCAGTCGCTGTCACGCAGGTTGGGAAAGCCGCGCGCACCGCGCG